>NZ_JAUBTX010000021.1:0-94662 GCF_036705185.1 Microcoleus sp. B4-D4
ATTCCCAATTCCCAATTCCCAATTCCCAATTCCCAATTCCCAATTCCCAATTCCCAATTCCCAATTCCCAATTCCCCTTAAGCGTGTTCGTGAAGAATATTTTGCAAGTAACTAGCCACTGCATCCGGCTGTTCCACCATTGCCAAATGACCGCTATCAATCTGAAGGACATTCTCGCCGCAACCTTGGAACATCCAGTGAAAGCTAGCCAAATGCAGCACGTATTTTGGTTCCATAATTTTGTCTTTACTGCCGGCAATAAAATAAACAGGCTGCTTGAGTTGGGACACTATTTGCGGCAAGAGGTGAATCTCCGCTTCTGTGGTGGAGTCCAACAAAGCCCGCAAAGCTGCGTCAGGATTGGCTGCCACGAAATCTATCAAGCGCTGCCTTCCCCAACATCTGCCGATCGATCTTGCTACAGAATCGCGGGCAAACACGAAATCTGCTAGCGGCAAGTGAGACAGCCAGCGGGGACGCATTTTTACTAGCTGCTTGCCGACCGCTCGAAAGCGCTCGAATTCTTCCTTTAGATAGATGCCACCGCCTGCATTGATGCAGACGACACCTTTAACGCGATCGGACAATTGACTGGCTGCCCAAAGAGCGATCGTACCGCCGAGAGAGTGCCCCACCAACCAAGCATTAGAAATATCTAGTTTTTCGAGTAAAATTTCCAAATCGCGAGCGTAAGCTGCGGGAGTGTAGCAGGAATCGAGCGGTTCCGAAGGCCCCCGATGGCCGTCGCCGTCCGGTTGAGAATCGCCAAACCCGCGCAAATCGTAGGTCAAGCACTGATAGTTTGGTGCCAAGCGATAGGTCACAGGTTGCCAGTAGCGGCGGCTTAACAGCCAGCCGTGGACAAATACCAGAACCGGAGAAGTTGCAGTCGGAGCCGTCAGATCGCAAGCGTGCCGAACCCCTAGGATGTCGATGGTTGCCATACATTTATCCTATCCCGAAATCAACGCTCAAGAACAGATCGATAGCCAACTACCAACTGCCAACGGTCAACTGCCCGCTGCCAACCACCTAAAATCGCTCGCCCAGCAATCTTTGTCTGACCCCCTCAGCGATTTTCTGCCCCAGATACTCAGGAATTAAACTTTCATTGGGCCCCAACAAGTAGAGAATCAGGCGAGTTCGCCCCCGCCAAACCAGCAAATTAGCATTTACCACCAACAAATCCTCTTGCCAGATGGCATACATAACTTTGTAAAAAAGTCCAGGCTGATTATCAGCTTCTATCAGCAAAGCTGGCAAGTGGAAAACCGGATCGACGTAAAATTCAGTTGCCACATCCTCCAAACCCGCGTCTAGATTAAATTCCACAGCCAACATCTCTTCAACCTCAAAATGGCCAGCCAAGGCCTCTCGAACTGCCCTGCAGACATTTTCTGCTGTTTTATCTGCCAGCACCTTGCCGCCGCGAGATACTACCAATTTGATAAATACCAGCATTGGCGGGTAAATTTGACCGTACAGACTCAGACTGTGAATGGTCAGCCCGTAGGCCGCCAATACTCCAAAAATGTCGCTCAGGAGAAAAGATTGGTTCCGGTAAGCAAAATGCAGGGCACTTTTATTACCTTCGGCTCTGATTTCGATGACTGCTTGCCGAGTTTTGTAAAGCTGATAAGCTAATTTGAGGTTTTGCAGTTGGATTTCGCTGCTGACAAATTGCTCGTAAAACTGTGGAAACGCTCGGTTAAAGCGCTTGAGAAGTTCTAGGGTAGATGGTTTTAAACCCGAAGCCATAATTGAGGGGAAGGTGCGGGAGATATACTAGGTATTTGCTCTCCCATGCCTTATGGCAATGGGATTTTCGATTTGACGATCGGACTTAAATTGCGATCGCCTCTAAACTAAAACCAGAGGTCAGTAGATTTTAGATTGTAGATTTTAGATTGTAGATTTACTCCACAGATGAATCTGGGAGTTGGAACTCTTGTCTAAAATTTCTATCTCTCCACGACGGTCGTAAGTGGCACGATATCCGTTGTTGGGTGGGTAAAATCTGTGTGAGAATGTATTACCAGAAGGTCACGGTTGCGATCTTCGGGTCGTATTTCCCAGCCAGCGTATAAGTTCCGGCGCGATCGGCAGCACTTAAAAGAAGCAATTCCCAAAATGCCTCTGTCGTGAGCCAGCAACAAATTTTACCTTAAGAGCGGATTGTTCGAGCACAGGCTTGCAGAACATTTTTCCCTAACTTGACGAGAATCAAAAAAAGCTCAGACTCAATGTTAGACGACAAATCGCTGCTTTCGGCGTAAGATGAGTTTACCGTAAACTGTTGCTCAAAAGGCTACCCGTAATTTATCCCACGCCACTCGGAGTGGGTTTGTCTGTCGGGTTTTCTTTCACGTAGTCCAACTTCTACTACCTCAACCGCGCCTGCATGGGTTTTTGGAAAAACTTATTTAGTAGTCCTGAGTCTGCCTCTGTATCCCAAACAGCGGAATTTGAGGAAGATGTGGCCGTCGGGTTAGGCGATCCGCTTTCCCCAACATTTCGCAAACCCGCCAGTGGCAACGCTCGCATCTTTTTCAGTTGCGATCGGGACATCGATCTCTACGAACTCGAAGAACTTTGCAATGCAGTGGGTTGGTCTCGCCGTCCCCTGCGTAAAGTCAAAAAAGCTATTCAGCACAGCTTCCTAGTCGTCTCTATGTGGGAGATGCGGGCTAACCAGCGACGGCTGGTGGGTTTCGCCAGAGCGACTTCAGACCATGCTTTTAATGCCACGCTTTGGGATGTGGTAGTTCATCCTGACTACCAGGGTAAAGGCATGGGCAAAGCGCTGATGCAATACATCATTAAAAAACTCCGCAGTGAAGATATCAGCAACATTACTTTATTTGCTGACCCTCAAGTGGTGGATTTTTACCGAAATTTGGGCTTTATGTCCGATCCGGAGGGGATTAAAGGTATGTTTTGGTATCCAGATTAGCCAGTCAGGTGCAAATCGGCGTTGATTTTTTGAGAGCAAAGTCCAGCATTCAATATCGACGCTGCTAACACCTCCTCGCCCCCTGCGCTGCGGTAAGTCGATTCGGGTATTGGAGATTTGCTTGCTGCTGGGTGAATCACCAAAGCAGGAACTTTAGTCTCAAATTTTTACCTGTTCGCGAGAACCCTGCGGGAAACTGTATCCGTGTTTGGGCGGGGTCATTTACGCTCCAGATGTTTCGCAGCATGGCTGCTTTGAAGTGGTGCAACTATTGTCACATAGCAAAAACTGAAGGTAACTTCGGCCCAGCACCCAAAGCTAAAATAAAAAAAAGCTTGACAAACTGAGGGTGTTGTGTGTTAATAGTTAAAGGATAGCTAACTATCACAACGGGATGTAGCGCAGCTTGGTAGCGCGCCTGCTTTGGGAGCAGGATGTCGCAGGTTCAAATCCTGTCATCCCGATCGCACAATGTTAAATAATAGATAGATTGAAACAGAAACAGTCTCTGAGTTTTACATTTAGTCAAAATGTAAACAGATTGAGGCAGTTTTTGCCGATCGTGTCAAGGTGTCAGTCTTTGCGTTAATGTGTTTCAGAACTGCTCCTGGTGGAAAAACATGAAATCATTAGTTCGTTTCGGCGCAATATTGGGAATTGTCGGCTGCGCTCTGCTCGGGCCGCAGCCAATGGGTAAGATGTCTGCACTGGCAATTCCCGAACCACAAATTTTGGAAAAATTGCGATCGGTGCCGGTATTTACAATTACAGATGCTCAAGGTGCGCCCCTGATCGCTTCTGTACCCAAACAAGGTCAAGGTCAAACTGGCAATGCTTCGGTGGCGGGAATTTTTATCAGCCAGAAAGATGCTCAAGCTTTTGTCGATCAGCTCAAAACCAGAAATCCTCAGTTGGCTGCATCGGTGCGCGTGATGCCGGTGTCGCTGGGGGAAATTTATCAAATCACTCAAGCCAATAAAGGCAAGCCGGATCAGGTGCAGTTTGCTTTTGTGCCGGCTCCGCAGCAGGTGCAGTCGGCTAAAACTGTACTTCAGCAGACTGGGCAACAAGTTAACGAATTCAACGGTGTACCTCTGTTTTTGGCCAGAGGGGGCGCGGAAAATGGTTATTTGACGATTCAACGGGGCCAGCAAGAGGTGATTCCTTTATTTTTTAATAAGGAAGAATTGCTGGGAATGGTGGAGCGTTTTAAGCAGCAGCAACCCAACATAACGACCTCGATTAAGATTGAGGTTGTGAACTTGGAAAGCGTTTTGGAAGCTCTGCGTACTGAAAACGACCAGTTTTTGACCCAAATGATTTTGGTGCCGTCGCGGGAGTCGCTGGAATTTGTGCGATCGCTCCAACCCGCCGGTGCTGGCCAAAATCCACAGGTGGCCCCAGCCTCTCCGGCTCCAGCCTCTCCGGCTCCAGCTCGACCGACTCGCTAACTGTTAGTCATTGGTCAGTAGTCATTAGTCAGTAGTCATTAGTCAGTAGTCATTAGTCAGTAGTCATTAGTTACAGACAGAATTTACGCAAGAAGTGGTTTTATGCACTACTGATAATAGTGGTAAGGTGCGGTGTGAATCGAACCCTACATAATTAGGTTTTGCATTCAGGACTAAGTTAGTAGGTTGGACTGCTCGACTCAACCTACTATTTACCAATTCCAAATGACTAATGACTAATGACTAATGACTATAGCCTTTCAAGCGAAAGATGAGGTAATATGCGGCATAGGCCAAACCGGGCATAGGCCAAACCGGGCATAGGCCAAACCGGGCTATACTCACTTTTTTGATGACCGCTATAATAACAAACAACAAATAACAAACAACAAATAACAAATAACAAATGACAAACAACAAACAACAAACAACAAATAACAAATAACAAATAACAAATAACAAATAACAAATAACAAATGACTAATTCTCAATCACCAAAAAATCTGATGTTTGTTTCCGGTTTAGAGTTGTGGCAGTGGGTGAATCAAGCTAAGACGGAGGCGATCGCCTGTGACATTCCCAACTCAGAACTCGACTGGCTGCTGCAAGAGCTGGCAGGTTTGGATAAATTGGCTCTGCGTTTGGAGTCGTTTAAAGATTTGCCAAAAATTGAATTAAAGTTGTCTTTACCTGAACTCGATCGATTGTGGGAGCAGCGCTTGCAGGAACGGGTGCCCGTGCAGTATTTGACGGGAGTCGCACATTGGCGCAATTTTTCGCTGAAAGTAACGCCGGCGGTGCTAATTCCTCGTCCTGAAACGGAATTGCTGATCGATTTGGCTGTGGATGCTGTTAAAAGTTGTTCAATCGATCCAAAATCGCATTGGGTGGATTTGGGTACGGGTAGCGGGGCGATCGCGATCGGTCTAGCTTCGGAATTGACAAATGCGACGGTTCATGCAGTAGATTGCAGTTCGGAAGCTTTGGCAGTGGCTCGACAAAATGCTGAGAATTTGGGTTTTGGCTCGCGAGTTAATTTTTATCAAGGTTTGTGGTGGGAACCCCTAGAATTTCTCAAAGGTCGCGTTAGTGGCATGGTGTCTAACCCGCCTTACATTCCCAGCAGCACCGTGCTGACTCTGCAACCGGAAGTTTTGAAGCACGAACCTCACCTAGCCTTAGACGGCGGTTTTGATGGCTTAGATTGCATCCGGCATTTGGTAGAAACGGCTCCCGATTATTTAGAATCGGGGGGAGTTTGGTTGGTTGAGATGATGGCGGGACAAGAAAGGGCTGTGGCTGATATGCTCGAAAGTCACGGGAGTTATGGTCAAGTTCAGATATTTTCTGATTTAGCGGGAATCGATCGCTTTGCCTTAGCCTATCGTCTTTAGATTGCCCAAATATGCTGTAATTTTAAAACAGACAAGATTGGATTTATAAACTTTCCTCTCTTGAAATGATCTGCGTTAATCTGTGTCTATCTGCCTGAAATCTGCGGTTGACCGGCTCGCATCAAAAATTTATGCAAAATCTAAAATCTAAAATCTAAAATCTAAAATCGGATGACTCAAGTTTCGATCGACTCCTTGATTCAAGGGGCAATTTCAGGAGATTATATTGTCAGTTTTCCTACAGATACTGTACCCGCTTTGGCGGCGCGGCCCGATCGCGCGGAGTTGATTTTTGCAGCTAAACAGCGCAGTCAAGACAAGCCGCTGATTTTGATGGCAGCATCGCCCCAAGCTTTGTGGCCCTACGTGCAGGGGAGTCCGGCAGAATTAACATTGTGGCAGCAAGTGGCCCAATCCTATTGGCCTGGGGCGCTAACTTTGGTGCTGCCGGCTTCGCCACTGGTGCCACCGGCGATGAATGCGATCGATCGCACTACAATCGGAGTACGAGTGCCTAATTTTCCCCTCGCCCTCAAGATTTTAGAGCAGACAGGCCCTTTGGCTACTACCAGTGCTAATCTATCCGGCCAAGCGCCTCGGTCGTCGGTGGCAGAAATAGAAGCGCAGTTTCCCGAAGTCTTGACATTAGTTGCTGCTGAATTAACAACAGCAACAACAGCTTCGAGTTTGCCTTCGACTGTGGCGAAATGGACTGGTGGTGATTGGGAAATCTTGCGACAGGGCGCGATCGAGCTAAAATGCTAAAAGCTAAACTCCTAGGCAAAGCAATATGGCGCCGATCGGCTGGAGCGACTTGATATATTTAGGTATGGGATTAGGACTGGGTTGGGGAAGCAGTTTGATTTGGCGCGGGCGACAAAAAAGCTCGCAACAGCCAGAACCTTTGCCCCCTATGCCACCAACTCCTCAAGAAATTAACTTAGAGAAGTTTGATGCCTTGGCTGAGCAACTGAAGCAAACTCAATTGGCTTATCAGATGGCATCGGAGATGAGTCTATTTAAGGGGGGCTTTTTGGCTCGAACTTCTCACGAGTTGCGATCGCCCCTGAGCACTATGATTGGTACGCTGCAATTAATTCTGTCGGATTTGTGCGACGATCCTGCAGAGGAACGAGAGTTTGTCGAACAAGCTCACGTTGCAGCACTCAAGCTAGTGAAATTGATAGATGAAATTATCTCTGTTGCTAAAACTGAACACGGCACTGACACGATGGATATTGAGCCGATTCAGTTAGCTAAGGTGTTTGATGAAGTTGATGATTTAACTTACTTGCAAGCTGCTAATCGCAGCATTCGTTTGGAGATATTGCCGCCCGATCCGGGGATTTATGTATTGGCAGATTTGCCCAGGTTTCGGCAAGTTTTAATTAATTTGGTAGATACTGCTATTGCTCAGATGGATGAGGGGAGTATTTCTGTTTCGGCCCATTGTTCGCCGGAATCTGGATGCGTTCATATTTGGGTGGACGATCAGCGTTCAATTAGTGCTTGGAGCGAGTCTTGGGATTTGCTAAAACACGATTTGGTGTCGGATGCTAATAACAACAGCGATAATTCTAAGGTGTCTTCTGGCATGAGGTTATTGATGAATCAGACTTTGTTAAGTTTGATGAATGGAAAGTTGGAGGTTCTAGCTGTGCCTTCTGAGTCTGAAGAGTCGAATTTTAATCGCACTCAGTGTTCTATTCCTTTGGCAACTTTGTGAAGAAGTCAGTAGTCAGTAGTCAGTAGTCAGTAGTCAGTAGTCAGTAGTCAGTAGTCAGTAGTCAGTAGTCAGTAGTCAGTAGTCATTAGTCAGTAGTCATTAGGAAGAAGGAAACGGATTGTGTAATGGATTTAATGGAGGGAGGGAAGAGGTAAATTATTTGTAAATAGTATGGTGTGCATTGCACGCCATACTATTTAGAGATTTTGGTGTAACTTTTGTGCTTGTTTAACAATTAGAAATTAGCAATTCGCCCTTGCCAATTTCTAATTCGATATTCTCGTCTAAAAGCTGATTTTCAAGTACCATTGTGGTGCTGGCGTTGGGCTGAAAACCGATGCGCTCGTAGAAGCTTTGTTTGTAGGTTGTCATCAAGTAAACTCGCTCTACTCGGCACATCCGAGGATGACTCAAGACGGTTTGGACTAATTTGCGGCCTAGTCCTGCACCTTGGTAATCTGGGTGAATGGCGACATCCCAGATGGTGGCTCGATAGATGCCGTCGGATGTGGCTCTAGCAAAGCCGATCGCCCGCGAGGCATCCCAAACTGTTACCACTGGTTCGCTATTGGCGATCGCAATTTCCCAATCTTCTATCTTGCGTTCCCTCGCCCAAAAGGCGGCTGCTTTAAATAGTTCTTGGATTTGTACGATGTCCGCGCGATCGCGCTCTATGCAAAATTGAATGTGACTGGAATCCCTACTGGTTGATGTCATGCTCAATGTGCCTTTAAGTTTTATCTAAACTCTGTTACTTTTACTGCCTTAACCGGTATAGTTGATTTTGTTGGGGAACTATCGACAATTAAATTCCCGATTTACAAAACTATTGTTATTCATACATATTGTCTAACTAATTTCGGTGATTATTAATACTATTTTGTGTAAATCTTGTGAAAAAAGTCGGACGGCGGTTGAAACCGCTGCTTCTCAAGCAAAGTCTGCCTCTGCGGACTGAAGAAGATGAGCGCATAATTTTTACCTCGTTTTCTTCAACCCGCTTAGCATGGGTTTGGTTTGACGCTGAGGCGGTTTCAACCGCCCGTTATTCCGACTCCAAACGTATTGGGGCATTAGGTAGGGCTCAGTTTTGCAGCCAGCGGGCCGCATCTTTGGCGTGATAAGTCAAGATCAAATCAGCACCAGCACGCTTAAATCCTGTCAAGGTTTCCATCACTACTCTTTCTTCATCAATCCAACCGTTGAGGGCGGCGGCTTTCACCATCGCATATTCTCCAGAAACGTTGTAAGCCGCAACTGGTAGGTTAGTTGCTTCCTTGACGCGCCAGATGATGTCCATGTATGCTAAAGCCGGTTTAACCATCAGCATATCCGCGCCTTCGGCAATGTCGAGAGCAATTTCTTTGAGAGCTTCGCTGCCGTTTCCGGGATCCATTTGGTAGGTGCGCCGATCGCCAAATTGAGGAGCAGAATCCGCCGCATCCCGGAACGGGCCATAATAAGCTGAGGCATATTTTGCCGCGTAAGACATGATAGGAATATCTTCAAATCCCGCACTGTCCAATCCTTCACGAATTGCTCCGACAAAACCGTCCATCATTCCCGAAGGTGCGATAATATCTGCACCGGCTCTAGCTTGAGCAACGGCGGTTTTTTTGAGCAATTCTAGTGTCGGATCGTTCAAAACTCGGCCGCTTAAATCTCCGACTTCCAAATAGCCGCAGTGACCGTGACTGGTATATTCGCACAGACAAGTATCGACGGTGACGATTAAATCGGGTACCGCGGCTTTCACTGCTGCGGTAGCTTGTTGGACGATGCCGCAGTCGTGCCAAGCACCTGTCGCGTCTGTATCTTTGTCTGCGGGAATACCGAATAAAATAATCGCGGGAATGCCAAGGTCGTAAACTTCTTTTGCTTCTTCTACGATTTTGTCTACCGATAGCTGGTAAACTCCGGGCATTGATGTAACTTCTTTGGCAACAGCTTCCCCCGGTACGGCAAATAGAGGGTAAATTAAATCGCTGGTTGTCAAGATATTTTCGCGTACCATCCGGCGGAGTTGGGGATGGTTGCGGAGGCGGCGGGGGCGGTGGGTTGGAAACATAATGTTTGTTATGGTAGATAAAGTCCTGGTTTCTAGGACTGGGGGCGTTTCTCTAAAAGTCTAGAGCTTATTGTTGGTCGATCGCCCTCAAACTACGTAAAGTTCTGTAAAACCCGCGTCCGTGGTTCGTAGTAAGGACTTTAGTGATCTATACTCTCTCTAGCCTTTGTCGTTCCCCGACAGAGTTCTAGCGATGGAGAGTTCGGCTAGTACGGATATCTCGCACCGTTCACCCCTACAACCGCGTTGCCCATCCGCAAGAATAGATTGTAAATTATAAATGTATCGAATAGTAACGGTGTTATGTACAAGCAACTAATTACAAAGATGATCAAACCGCTTTTGAAATCACTATTTGCGATCGGTCTGGTAGTGACGCTAGCCCTCAGTAACGCTGACGGAGCCCTGGCTGCTCGCAGCGGAGGACGTATGGGCGGCGGATCTTTTGGAGCGCCCGCGCGCAGTTATTCATCTCCCAGTCGCGCGCCGTCTGGAGGGGGTTACTACCCTGGCGGCTATGGTGGCGGATTTGGCGGTGGATTTGGTTTCCCGTTCTTGCTGCCGTTTTTTGGATTTGGCGGCGGATTTGGCGGCCTGTTCTCGATTTTGATTTTTATTTCGATCGCCAATTTTCTGGTGCAAAGCTTCCGGCGCGCTGGGGGTGGAACTGACGAACTCGGCAACAGCGTTTCTAGCACCACGGTATCTGTGGCCCGCTTGCAAGTGGGTTTGTTAGCAGAGGCCCGCAGTTTGCAAGCCGAACTCGACTCCCTAGCGCGCACAGCGGATACCGATACAGCAGTCGGTCGCGCTCAAGTGCTGCAAGAATCTACTCTGGCGATGCTGCGCCATCCTGAATACTGGGTTTACGCGGGCGCTGAATCTATGCAAACTCGCTTGGAAGCAGCCGAAGCTAAATTTAACCAGTTTTCTTTGGCAGAACGCAGTAAGTTTTCTGAAGAAACGCTCTCGAATTATAACAATCAGCTCCGGCAGGCAGGGAGCAGCAATATCTTGCCTGGTTTGCAGGAAAACGGCGCGCTGGTTACTTCCGATTTGAATTCTGCTCCTGGTGAATTTATTGTGGTGACGGTGATTGTCGGTACTCAAGGCAAATTGGAATTGCCCTCGGTGAAAAACTCTGAAGATTTGCGCCAAGCTTTGCGCCAGATTGGGGGAGTATCGAGCGAGCAGTTGCTGGCGGTTGAGGTGCTGTGGACTCCTCAAGCTAACGGCGACACTCTGACTGCTGATGATATGTTGGCCGGCTATCCTGATTTGCGATTGATTTAGCGAGCTAAACGGGGCGCTGAGAATTGTTTCGGGCGCCCCATCCCCAAAGAAAGCTGTGGGGCGAACCCGATCGGTTGTCAGACAAGAAATTTGCAATCTGTTGTGAATGCCGATCGAGTTCAAAAAATTTATTCAACAAATGCTATTATTGAAAGATTAATTATTCAGCGCGATGCCTCAGCGATTGGGAACGAAAATTTAATAACTTAAACATCTGCCACAATTTTTTCTATCCCGAGGCGCAGAGGTAAAGAAAGGCTCTTCATCCGGATCTGCATTACTGTCGCTCCGACTGGTAACGAGCAGACGAAAGATGATTATATAAAGAAGCGATCGGGAGCTAAATTTATGCCACACAGCAGCAGCAGAAAAAAAGCACTTTTTATTTTGAGCCAGTTAAATAACGATGATATTGACTGGATCATCCAAAAAGGTAAAAGGGAAGTTCTCGATGCGGGCGGGATTTTGATTTTTGAAGGGAGACAGATAGATGCGTTATATATTGTTTTGGAAGGGAGTTTGAGCGTTTCGATTGAGGCCCAAGAGACGAAAGAACTCGCTAGAATAGCTAGCGGTGAACTTGTGGGAGAAGTTTCTTTTATTGATGCTCGCCCTCCTTTGGCTACGGTAAAGGCGATCGAAAAAACTCACTTGCTGGCAATTCCCCGGCGGCAGTTAGTAGTCAAACTCGAACAAGATATGGGTTTTGCTTCCCGTTTTTATTATGGAATTTCGCTCTGTTTGGCAGACAGGATGCGCGGTACGATTAGACATATAGAATATGGGCGCAATATAGAAGAATTTGATCAACCAGAATTAGAGCGCGAGGATATCAATCCTAGCATTATGCAAAATTTAGCCCTAGCTCAGGCAAAGTTTAATTGGCTGAGGCAAAATGTTAGGGCTTGAGTAATTTTTAGGCATCGGGATATATGTCACAGCATTCTCAAGCAAAATAGGGCCCGGATTTTAGGGGAAAGGTCGATCGACCTTTCCCGTATCTAAAAAAATCCGGGCCCTTTCGAGTTGCTACCTCGCGCGCTGAGGTGCAACTATCAACCAGACAATCTAGATAATTCCTGGCCCTTTGTGACGGGTGTCTGCTTCTTCTGTCAGTTTTCCTTCCTCGCCTTTTTTATCTTTGATTTCCGCAAGAATTCGAGCGCGTTCTGCTGCTTCGGCTTCTTCTTTTGCTTTCAAATCGCCCGGTTCGTTGATGTACATTTCCGGTTCGATCGCGTAATTGTTAACCAGACCTTCTTGGTCTACTGTATAACCATCTGTAGTGTTAATGCTTTCGTTATCGGTTTGGTCGTCTGTTTTGGCGCTTTTCTGCTTTGCTTCGGTGGTTGCGTGCATGAAGTTAGCACCTTCGCGTTCTTGGCGCGCTGCTGTCTCAGCAGGAGTAATGCCCCTGTCGTAGTGGGGGGCTTCCATGTTAGCTTCGATTTGTTCGTCGGTTGGTGTTGATTTGCTAATTTCACTCTCGGGCGGTGTTGGTTGGCGATTAGTCATGATTTTTTCCTGAGTTATCTTTTCAAAAAGGTCTTTCGCTTATACTTTAATATTAAGCTTAAGCTAACTCATTAACAAACTATCTTTGGTTATAGTTTCCTCAAAATTGCTGTTATCTATAAGCTGTTACGCATTTAAACCACTAACGAGGCTTGTAGGGTGCGTCAGTTAGAACACTTACGCTTACAAGGGAAACGCTTATGTACTGACGCACCCTACTATCGTCTTTTAAATGCCGAACAGCTTAACAATACACTTATTCCGTCTTCCTAAAGACAGATTTAATTGTGTTTTTATTCAAAAATTCACCCTGCGCGAGTATATGGCATCTATCTAAAGGTAGAGAATTGGTCATTAGTCATTGGTAATCGGGAATTCGTAATTGGAAATTGCGAAAATGACTAATGACTAATGACGTTCCCGATCGGGGGGGGACAGCACTAATGACCAATGACTAATGACTAATGACTAATGACTAATGACCAATGACCAATGACTTTTTTATGCTTCTTTATAGAAGCGGATGATTTCGCGGACGTGGTTGAGAAATTGTCCGTCGTCGGTAAGCTGGGCGATCGCACTTTCTGCATCTCTTGTCAGTTTAATGTGTTCTGCCTGATTTGTCGATCGCAAAGATTGTAGAGATGCGGATAAATTAGTTAATTCTCTTGTAGTAGCCTGTTGCTCCCGCTCTTGGACAGCTACCCACGAATTCGGATTATTTAAACTGAATTGATTGGATAAATCTTTAACTGTAGATTCTAAGCTTGCAAAGCGGCTGCGGAGTTCGACAATATCTTCGCGGGGGTACAAAAATTGGCTGCGGATACTTGTCAGCCGCTGGGCTAAATACTGATAACCTCGGATAGCTGGACGCATTACAGTTAACAGCAGTGCAGCACCGGAACTGAGATAGCCCACAGCACTAATTCCAGTGGCGGCTAAGGCGTAAAGTACGATCGCGCTTACCAGATGCAGGGCGATCGCCACAAAGAGCGATCGGCTAACTAATACACTAACGTATTTGACTTCTTCCTGATCGATAGCAATATTTCTTTTAGTAGATTCTGCAGCTTTCGCTAAAACTTCTTTAGCTTCAAAATGGACATTCCAAGGAACTGTAACTATCAGCAACAGCCATTCAAAAATAGCAATGGCAATTACCCAATCAATAAAACTGCCGGCGGGGACGTGCAGCCATTGCAGAATGGCAAAAACTAACAATAAAAATATGCCAGTACCGGCACCGAAACCTGCAAAACTGTACATAGCGAGAGCCTTTGTGAAATGTTATTTTGATTGTGAGTAGGTTGTTTTAGTCTGGAGCCAGAAACTGTGACAGTTAAGTAATCGTCCTATTAATCCCGGTTTATTAGTTATGAGTAACAGTGCGAGGGAAGGGTTGCAACCAACCAGGCTTTTTCAGCGAAATACTTGCTATATCTCAATCGTGGAATGTTATTTTGATTGTGGGTAGGTTTTTGAGGTGTGGAAGAATAAGCTGTGACAGTTGAGAAAGCGTCCTATTGTTGAACCCAGTTTATTAGTGATTAGTAATCTTCCCGGACACAAGAGTTTCCCGACACCTGGTTTGTTTAAAAAAAAAATACGCAGGATTTCACCGAGCAATAATAGTTAAATAAAACGGTTTGTTTGTGAAAAGTGCGTAAGTTCTAAATAATTACTTATTAGCTATTAGCGATCGGATAAAGTCAGATTTTCCCCAAGTCATACAATTTAAAATTTAAGATTTGAAATTAGTAATGACTGATTGTGTCTGGGTTTACAGCTTATCTACAGTGGCATTCTTTTTTGAACTGGTATAACTCCCAGGGTTACACTTGGGGAAGAACGCAGCAATGTCAAAACGCTGCTCTCTCCACTTTTCTGTTGCAGAGCAGCTCGATCGCCTGCGGCTGAGATAAACTGATTGAAAGGTCGATCGCCCGTGAAAGCAAATAAATTACCAGCTTGTCACCGAGAGGGTCATACCGCAAGCTGCAGCCACAGCAAAATAGCTAAAATTAACTCTACCGTATCCGATTTCCAATAACTGCACGCATACAATCTCAAATCAAAAGTCAGCAGGAAGGACAAACCGATGGCGAACTCAACTATTGGTCTAGAAAATAAACTTTACGATTATCTATTATCTATTTCCCTGCGGGAGCCAGATATTCTCGCTGCACTGCGAGAAGAAACTGCTAAGCATCCGATGGGTATGATGCAAATAGCTCCCGAACAAGGTCAGTTTATGGAGATGCTGGTGCAGCTTATGGGAGCGACAAAAACCTTAGAAGTTGGCGTTTTTACTGGTTATAGCTCCCTGTGCGTAGCCTTAGCCCTGCCTCCTAACGGTCAAATTATTGCCTGCGACATCAGCGAGGAATATACTTCTATAGCGCGACGCTATTGGGAAGCGGCGGGTGTCGCAAACAAAATTTCCTTGCAATTGGGGCCGGCAATCAATACTCTCGACAAACTAATAGCCGAGGGACAAGCCGGAACCTTTGATTTTGCATTTATAGACGCAGATAAAGAAAATTATGAGGCTTATTTTGAGCGATCGCTCCAACTTGTACGCAATGGCGGTTTAATAGTAATTGACAACGTTCTGTGGTCGGGACGAGTTGCCGATCCTCAAGTACAAGACACAAGTACCCTCGCCCTTCGTAATTTCAACGACAAATTGCGTAACGATCCGAGAGTTACTCTGAGTGTTGTCCCCATTGCTGACGGACTAACTTTAGCCCTGAAACGCCGCTGGGCAACTATGATGCAGCCGGAACATCACAATTAAAGAGTTTTAGCTGCTGGGAACTTCATTAAAACCAAAGAAACCGGGTTTTTATCTGTATTCAAAGCTGCGATACAGTATTTTCGTGAAAAACCCGGTTTCTGCCTACCCCTGTATCTAGAACTATATTAATTACCGACGATCAATTACAATTAATCAAAATCCTCAACAAATATTATTAATTTAAAGTGACAAATGCTGGCATCAAATTTACAAATAAAATTACCGATTCACGAAACTTTTCAGTGCACTGTTCAAGGCGAAGGTTATTGGACAGGTACTTTAGTTGATTTTATTAGATTGGCAGGTTGTCCCGTGGGGTGTCCTTGGTGCGATACTGGCTACTCCAAAGGTGGCAAAGGTTTGCCGTCGGTGCCGCAGTCGATCGCACAATTGCTAGCTCAATTGCAGTCTCCGAGAGTTGTCATTACTGGCGGCGAACCTTTCATTCACCAGAATTTACCGGAGTTAGTTGCAGCATTGTTACAAGCTGACAAACAGGTAAGTATCGAAACTTCTGGCGCTTATTGGCAAGATGTTTCGCCGCTGGCTTGGATTACTCTTTCTCCTAAAGAACACGTCAATCCTAAATATCCGGTACAAGAGCATTTATGGAAGAAAGCCAATGAAATTAAGTTGGTGGTTAGCACGGGCGAAGAAGTTGATTTTTACAAAAAATATTTTGTTGAGGATATGAATGTGCCTGTGTTTTTGCAGCCGGAATGGGAATCGCGCGATCGGGCGATTCCGATTATTTTGGAGTTGCTCAAACAGCATCCGAGTTATAGGTTGTCTTTGCAAACTCACAAGTTTATTGGTGTGCAATAAATATCCTAAAATCCTGTAGGAGGCGGATTCACCAACTATCTATGATATCAAATTCTCTCTTCATCGAAATAGTAAATTAACTGTTAACAGTTGACAGTTGACAGTTGACAGTTAACATCATGAGGAGTGCAACCGGAATTGCTATGAAACCGACAAATAATCCCATCAACTCGCCCCATCCCCGCCATTGGTGACATCAACGTCTTAGATCGGGTATATCGGACACGATATTATTCAATTTTTTTAAGGATTGCAGATTTGGGCGATCGCCCTTTCGTCAGGATGATTGGCGATATAAATGCTCAGCCATAAATTATTTATTTACATATTTTGCTAAATTTTCTCGCCTCTTCAGGATGGGAAGCAAAGTAATCTTCCAACCACAAGCAACCTTGCCTGATAAAATGATCTAAATCAAATTCTAAGTTCCACAACTTAATAGTATTGTCAAGCCCACTAGAAGCCAGTGTTTTGCCATCTGGGCTAAACATCACGCTGGTAACGCGGCCAAGGTGTCCTTCTAAAATTGATATTTCCAGACCATTTTCTACATTCCATATCCTCACTGTACCGTCATCGCTAGAGGAAGCTAAAGTCTTGCCATCTGGACTAAAACTGATATTAGTTATATCAGATAAATGTCCTTCTAGGGTGAACAATAATCGGCTATTTTCTGCATTCCATAGTTTGACTATACTGTCCGAACCACCAGAAGCAAAAATTTTACCATTTGGGCTAAAGCTAATGGTAGCTACCCAACCGCTATGGGCGGGAAAACTCTGCATTAAAGTCGTTTTTTTTAAATTTAATAGCTGTATATCACCGTCAGAACAAGCCACAGCTAGAGCTTTTCCATCTGGACTAAAACTTAAATCGGTTACAATACTGCGAGGTTCTTTAAAGGTTTGCAGTAACCTCATATCTGCTACATTCCAAAGTTTTACCGTACTATCAGAACTACCAGAAACAAAGGTCTTTCCATCTGGACTAAAGCGAACGCTTCTCACCCAAGCGCTATGACCGTTGAGAGTTTTTAGTAGTCTACCATCTTGGACATTCCACAACTTAATTGTTTTGTCAACACTGCCGGAAGCTAATATATTACCATCGGGACTAAAACTAACACTTAGCACCAGACCTTGATGACCGTTGAGAGTTTGGAGTAAAGTACCATTTTTCTTATTCCATAACTTTATTTTAAAATCGTCGCTACCGGAAGCTAACATCTTACCGTCGGGACTAAAACTTACAGCTTGAACATTAGTGCTATTTCCTTTAATGGTTTGCGGTTCCCTCACCTCTAAATTCCAGAGCTTAATTGCACTATCAAAACTTCCAGAAACCAGAGTTTTGCCATCTGGACTAAAACCAATACTCAAAATTCTGCCACGATGTCCTTTAAGAAGTTGCGGTTCAATTGTATTGTCGTTTATATCCTCTAAATTCCACAATTTGACTGTACTATCGGAACTGATAGTGGCTAGAGTATTGCCATCTGGACTAAAAATTGCACTCCAGACAGCCCTGCGATGGGTGGGAAGGTTTTGCAGTAAAGTTCCATCTATTACATTCCACAGTTTCACTATGCCGTCTTGATCGGTAGAAGCTAAGGTTTTACCATCGGGACTGAAACTGACACTTCTGGTGTTACTTTTATGATCTTCCAGAGTATTTATGAGAGATCCATCGCCAACATTCCAAAGCTTCACGGTTGTATCAAAACTTGCAGAAGCGAGAGTTTTACCATCGGGACTAAAACTAATATGGGTAACGATCTGGGTATGTGCTTTCAGAGTTTTTAATAATGTAGCGTCTGCTGTTTTCCACAAATTGATAAAACCAGCGGAACTACAGGAAGCGAAAATTTGACCGTCAGGACTAAAACTGACACTTCTCACCCAGCTATGATGAGCCTTAATAGTTTTAATTAAAGTGCTGCGCGTTACATCCCACAACTTGACAGTACCATCTTCACTTCCAGAAGCCAAAATCTTGCCATTAGGATGAAAACTCACACTCGTAACTCTACCAGTATGTCCTGTCAGGGTTGATATTAATGTAGCTGGTCTAGCATTCCAGAGTTTTACCGTACCATCCTCGCTAGCAGAAGCAAAAATTTTGCCATCGGGACTGAAAGTTACACTTTTGATAGCGCCACGATGACCGATCGCGCGATCGCGTTCTCTAACATGATAAATTGCCTGTTGTAGGCCCCTCGTTACTTGTATTTGTGTCTCATTGCTGGCTGATTTTTCTAATCCTTTGATCTGTTGTGCTGCTTGTAATGCTTTCAGCAGCGCCTCAAAAGGATCGGAAACTAAATCTGCTTTAGAGAATAAGGTTTGCAGGACTACTTGTTTTTCTGCTACTTCCTGTTGAGCTTTTTTTACTTGTAATTGTATCAAAGTTGCTGTGATCACAGAAATTCCTAAAACTATAGAACCGATAGTAATAATGCGGGTAGACTTCTGTTTGGATTGAGTTAATTTAACCTTCGCCTGTTGTTGAGCTAAAACTAAAATTTCATTCGCCTCTGCTAATATCTGACCTTCTTCTTCTTTGACGGCTAAAGCCTGTTGAACTTCTCGCTTTTCCCAATTCTGAGCCGCCGCTAAAAAGCGGTAATCCAGAGGACTTAAACTTTGATTTTTTGCCCAATCCAAAGCTTCTTGCAGGGCATTTCCCCGCAGCAGTCGCGAATTATCCTCAAAATTGGCAGCATTCCAAGCATTAAAATTTTCCGCATAAGGGCGCAGCTTGCCCAACTGTTTATCCACCCATTCAAGATTGAAAATCTCGGCATAAATTCGGTTGTAAATTTTTAATTTGCCTTGATGCAGAACCACCAAACCTGAGAGGCGCAACTCGGTTTGTTCGCGACTCCCATCGGTAAGAACCCCCCCCAGCCCCCCCTTGGTAAGGGGGGGAGCAAGAGCAGAATTTAGCTCACCCATTCCTAGGGAAGATAGAGCGGTATTTAGCCCCCCCTTACTAAGGGGGGGAGCAAGAGCAGAATTTAGCTCGCCCATCCCTAGGGAAGATAGAGCGGTATTTAGCCCCCCCTTACTAAGGGGGGGTTGGGGGGGGTTAGCAGATTCCAAAATTTGCTGGTAAAGCCCCAATAACTGTCCGGCTTTTTGCTGATTTCTCAAAATGCGATCGCGAATAGTTTTCAAATGTTCAGGCTCATCCTGAGACTCCCAATTCTCCACAATCCGCAACTGCACCACCTCTTCAACCGATCGCAAATTTCCCAATGCAGATTCCTCAAGCACCAACTTGCACAGCTTTTGGGTCAAAAAAGGTTGTCCGCCCGTCCAATCTAGAATTTGGGCGATCCTCTGCGAGGGCTTCGCTAACGCACTTTCAGCATCACCAACTTGTCCCCGCCAACCATCAATCAAAGGCTGCACTTCATCAATTTTAAAACCGCCTAAATTTATCGCCTTACCAATATTAAAAGGAGTCTGAGTTTTATCAGCAATCAAATCCGCAGGCGTCGCCACCCCCAACAGCGCAAAAGTCAAACGTCGGTATAGAGGATTGTCAACTCTTTGATTGTAAAACCAGCGAATCAGAGCAAAAAACTCATCCGTAGAAAAATTCATGCTCAAAACGCGATCGATCTCGTCAACAAAAATAACAATATCTTGTTTTATTTCAACTAAAACAACTTCTTCAATAA
The DNA here is from genome assembly GCF_036705185.1 of Microcoleus sp. B4-D4. Taxonomy (NCBI): domain Bacteria; kingdom Bacillati; phylum Cyanobacteriota; class Cyanophyceae; order Oscillatoriales; family Microcoleaceae; genus Microcoleus; species Microcoleus sp. B4-D4. The sequence goes on from NZ_JAUBTX010000021.1 coordinate 19,711, forward strand.
ACAAACTAAACCGCTGTAGAGGCGAAAACAAATCCCGGCGATCGCGCCACCAACTCCGCCAATTAACTTTATTGCCTAGCTGACAGCTACTGACCAAAGAATTAACAATACCAGCATACCACTTTTCCGCAGTTACATCCTCCTTACCAATCCCAGTTAAATCGATAAAAGCGCAAACAGTACCTTCAGCTTGCAATTTTTGCATAGCCCGCACCCGCAAACTAGATTTACCCATTTGGCGCGAATTTAAAACATAACAAAACTCGCCAGCCTTCAAACATTCGTAAAAATCCAAGTCTGCTTGGCGCGTCACGTAACTAGACGCATCTGCTGGGAGACTACCGCCAATCTGATATTCATAACCAAGTGGAGATTCTTTCATCATTACCTGCACCCATATCTAGATTTGATTGTACGATCGCAAACCTGACTATGTAGAGATTTACCAAAAAACCTGATTTTTGCTGATTTTTAGGACTTACGAACCGGGGGTTAGAAACCGGGTTTTTTACGAAAATCCTTGGTTATAGCCGACAGATTAGGTAAAAACCCGGTTATGAAGGTCTGATGCCTGAGTCCTGATTTTGATGATGCTTTGTCAGGCTGCACCTGATTTTCCCCTACAAATTCACAACCTGAAGCTATTTATCAGTTCCTATAATACCTGATTTTATCACCATTGCCGTTCAAGAGTTTTAGCACGAAACTGATAACAGGAAGCAAAACGTGCAGCCAACAAATACAAACTGCCAGCATTACTTCTAAATAAATCAATTAATTTGAAATACAAAGGAACAACTGAAATGGCAACTATCAACGGTACTCAATTCAATGACAACAATACTGTCAACGGCGACAATAAGTTCCACAAATCATTAGTGGGAACCGATCAGCAATGGCAGCAAGGTCCGAACGGGCCAGTATTAACGCTTGGTAATGATGTAATCCACGGACTTGGAGGCGATGACATCATTTACGGTCGTGGAGGGAGCGATGACTTATACGGCGACAGCGGTAACGATAATATCTACGGCGAGACTGGAAACGACTACCTGCATGGTGGCACTGGCAACGACTACCTGGATGGTGGCACTGGCAACGACAACCTGGATGGCGGCACTGGCAACGACAACCTGTGGGGCGAGGCTGGCAATGACATTCTCACTGGCGGTGCTGGCAATGATTACCTTAACGGTTTCAGCAACGGCACCGAATTTGACACCCTCACAGGCGGCGCTAACGCGGACACTTTCGTGCTGGGCGCGCAATCCTACTACAATTTCTACACCGGAGATGGTTTCGCCTTAATTACAGACTTTAACTCATTAGAAGCCGATAAAATCGCACTCTTTGAGACTCTAGATAAATACACTCTGGTGTCTGGAGACTTCGGGTATGGCAACGCTGCTCTAGATACTAAGATATTGTTCGGAAATGATGTAATTGGTGTGTTGCAAGACACCACCAATGTCACAGCGACGGACTTCATCCTTGGCAATCCGTTTCCTGGCTAAGCTGATAACCCTCTGCCCGGTTAAACATAGCCGTAGTATTTGACGGCGCTACAAAAGTTATGGCAGAGGGAATAAATCAAGTTTTAACGATTCCGAGCAATGTAGTAGCGATCGCACAGATAGCTCAATCTCTACGTCTTAATTTTGAAGAAGGAGCAAGTGAAATGACAATTATTAATGGAACCACTTTCAATGATGACGGTACTTTCAATAACGGTCAATTACGACCCAAGTTAGTTGGTAAAGATCCTGAATGGATGCAAACCCCTAATGGCCCTGTATTAACCCTAGGAGATGACTCAATCTATGGCTATGCAGGAAACGACATATTGTCGGGTCTTGGTGGAAATGACTATTTAGATGGTGGATTTAACAACGACGTTCTCGATGGTGGCGCTGGTAATGACACTTTATATGGCGGCGCTGGCTACGATTATTTAGTTGGTGGCGCTGGTAACGATCGGCTAATTGGCGGTGATCTAGATGATGCTCTACTTGGCGGTACGGGCAACGATAGTCTCTTCGGCGGGAGTGGTAACGATCAACTTACTGGTTACGGCTTTGGGCAAAATGAATTCGACATCCTCACAGGTGGCATTGGAAAGGACACCTTCGTGTTGGGTGACATAAATAGTGTTTACCACCTCGGAAATGGCTACGCCACAATTACGGACTTTAGCTTAATTCAAAACGACAAAATCCAAATTAAAAGCCTTCTAACAGACGGTTATTCGCTTGGGATTGGCAACTGGGAAGGTAGCAATGCCCAAGACACGGGAATCTTCTACAAGGGTGATTTAATTGGTGTTGTGCAAGATCAAAACATTACTAATTTCAACCTAAATCAGGTGTTTATTTCTGCATCTAGTCCGCTCTAATACCTAATTTTATTACCCAACAACATTACTTGGAGAATCATCATGGATAACAACATTCAAAACCAAAGCCTCTCAGTTGTACGGTCTGTAAAATCCATCCTCCTTGCCACCTTGATGGCGGGATCTTTTTCCTCCGCAATGGCAATTTTAGGTAAAACTTCTCAAGTTTTGGCTAACCCCTTAAAATCACAACAGGTTAATAACCTTCAAATTAATGAAGTAATTACTTCCCCATCTTCGATTGTCGGCAACTGGAAAGGAAATCTTTATTCTCAAGGTGATGATGCCTTAACCTCTGTTGAAATGGTTATCAAACAGGGAACAAACCAGCAAGGAACATGGAAATTTATAGGAGAAAATAATACTCCTTTTGAAAGTGGTGGAGTAGTTTCCTCTGTAGGTGCTAATAGTGCAACTTTGGAATTCAAGCAAAAAGACAAAAAACCTAGTTGGTTTTTCAAATGCAAACTTCCCAACAATACCCAGCTTTCTTGCGAAAAGGTTGGCAATACAAATTGGAAGCTAACTTTGAAAAAAAATTAGCTTAACTCGCGAGAAGCCCTACGTCTCACCGGAAGGTGAGCGTGTTTTCTTTAACCTAAAACACGGCAGAAATACTCGCGGTACAAATTGCAGCGCGGCATCACATAATTGTTTTGCCGCCCCACAATTCCCATACTGTGCAACTTGTAAATTTGCATTGAATCTAATTCAACTGCTTCCGGGGAATTTACAACTTTTTTCAAAGCTAAAGCTAATTCGGGATTTTGTTGCAGAATCTCTAAATGCTTCCGCAAATGATTGCTGTAGATTCCCGATTCTGAGGCGGCATTTTCTAATAGCTGATTTAATGAAATTTTGCCACAACTAACCTCATACATTGCCAATCTTACTAAATAAGGATGTCCGCCGATCGCACTTATCAACTCTTGCAACTGTCCATCACCCCAATCCAAGCCGTGAACCCCAGCCAAATCGTGGATTTGCTGGCTGTCAAACTCCTGCAGTTCCACGGGCACTCCCGCATTAAACGGAGATTGATTCATATCCAAAGGAATATAAACCTCAGTAGAATGCGCCATTACCAACCGTAAATTTTTCCAGATATCAGAAATTTTGGCTTTTTCGTGCCAGCTTCGCAGCATCCCCAGAAAATCTTCAACTACTTCTGTGTAGGGAAATATGCGATCGACTTCATCCAATCCCAACACTAGAGGAGTTGCTATTTCTGCCAGCAAATACTCTTCAAAGTATACCGTACAGTTATCGTTGCTGCCTAAAATATCCGTATCCCAATACTCGTTTAACTTATTTTCTAACTTTAACTGCCGGCTTACCATCAAGCACATCCAACGCAAAAATTTATCAAGATTTGTTAAAATTCCTCGATCGGCGGCGCTCAAATCCAAATAAACTGCGTGATAATTTTCCCGGACAGCGCGAGCTAAAATCCGGTTCATCAGTGAAGTTTTACCCATCATCTCCGGGGCCTTAATCCGAATCAGAGAACCGGGTTTGACAACCGTTTCCTCGCAGAGAGAGTCGATGCTGGAACGCTCTATATAAAAAGGTGAATCTAAGGCTACTGAACCTTCGGGGAATTGCAAATTTGCCGCCGTCGGTAATGTTGGCGAGGGCGGATTTGCAGACAAAGATTGACTGGGTTCTGCTTCATAAGCTCTCCTCAGCGCTTCTTTGAAATTTTTCTTAGTAATTCTTTCTCCCAAAGCTTCAGAAAGCTTGTGCCACAATTTGTTACCGACATCTTTGTTGAGGTATTCAGGGCTGTAGCCGTAGGTTTTGGCGATTTCATCGTAACTTTTGCCTTCCCAAGAGCCTTGCAGGACTTTCGTTTCGAGGTCGCTGAGATATTTGCCGGTGTTTTGGGCAAAAATGCGATCGGCAGATTCTTTGGTTTTGCTCCAAGATAATTCTAATTCTGAGTTCATGGGCTCGCCCGTGAGTACGTATATACGTAAGTATGCAGACTATTGCCAGAGAAGAGTTGTTCCTCCATCGGGAAATTACCCTGACTTTTCCCTATTTTAACTGATTTAAGCTGAGTTTTTACGGTAAATCATTGTTGCCAGCCATTTTTTAGTTCTTTAAACACCTGATTTTATTCCCATTGTCGCTTGCTTGAGGAAAGGAGAAACTAGACACATCAAGCAAGTTAGTTGAGTCTTTCTCACCCTTGCACCAATTGAAAAGTAAACAGGAGTCACAAAAATGTCATCAGTTATCAACGGTACAGACTACGACGACAACAACACTGTCAACGGCGACGGTCAATTCCACAAATCCTTAGTTGGACAAAATTGGACAATCAACGACCAAGGTCAAATTCAGCTTTCAAATGATACAATTTACGGCAATAAAGGCGATGATATCTTGTCAGGTCTCGCGGGAGACGACCTCCTCGACGGCGGCTTCGGTAACGATGATTTAAATGGCGGTGCCGGCAATGATAAATTATACGGAGGCTTCGGCAACGACAAGTTAAATGGCGATGACGGCAACGATTATTTAATAGGCGACGCTGGCGAAGATATGCTGTATGGAGGTGCTGGGCAAGATATACTGTTCGGCGGACTTCACAACGATTATCTATTCGGAGGAAGCGGCAAAGATTATCTGCTTGGTGGCGACGGTAACGATTACCTTGATGGTGCTAATTTTTCGGGTGCTGGTAACGGTATCGGCGGTGGCAGCGAATCCGATTCTCTCGCCGGCGGCGCGGGTGCGGACACATTTGTACTCGGCAACGTTAATAATGTTTACTATCTCGGCACTGGCTATGCTACGATTACGGATTTTACGTTAGGTGTCGATAAAATCCAAATTAAAGGCAATCTAGCAGACGGCTATTCGCTCAAAACTGGCGATTGGAGCAACAACAATGTTCAAGATACTGGTATCTTCTACAATGACAATTTGATAGGCGTTGTGTTAGAGACAAATTTAATTAATACTAACCAGAATCAAGTATTCTTGTCCGCGCCTCCCATCCCTCAATAGTTTTACTTGTGGTTGCCAAAGGGCGGGCAACTGAGTACCGCCCTACATTTTTAAACAGGAGTTTTTTATCATGAAAATTGCGGGCAACCAAGGAAAATTTAATCGACTTTTTTACACAACTTTGACCTTAATTTCAGCTATCCTCTTAGGAAGCTTCGGAAAGATTTTTGAGTCGAACAACAACACAGCTTTAGCAGAAGAAAGCATCCCCGTTAGCGGTAGCGGCGACGCGCAACTACAGCCGATTTTGCAATCCCTGACAGAGTTCATGCGCTACCGCTGCGTCGGTGCGGCTGTCCTCGGTGTTTCTGTCAAAGGTAAGCCCGTGGGTGTTTGGGGCTTGGGGCGCATGAAAGACCGATCGACCTTGAACGCAAATCCGGCTTGCGGCGACGATATGCAGACTCCTCTGAGCGCGATCGTACCAGCAGATACCCCCATGCGTATGGGCAGCATCAGCAAGCCTGTTACCTTTGCAATGGTGCGCTGGGCGCTGAAACAGACGGCGCGCGATCGGGCGGGCTTAGAACTGACTGACGAGCAAATCGAAGGAATGAAATTGTTCGATCCCCAGCATTATCCGCCCCTAATTCCCGGTTTGAACAAGCAATATCCAGTCGCGATTATCCCTGAAAAATTGCACGCCGTATTTTCGGGGAAAGTAAAATTTCCCGTAGCAATTAAAGACCGTAATTGTAGCAATCTCAACTCAGGATTTGCCGACAAACAGTGGCAAAACGTCACCCTCGGACACCTGCTCTCGCACCGCTCGGGACTTCAGCGCAGCGCCCCCAGATACGGTCAAGATGTAACTGCAAATTTGCCAGTGCTTCGGAATTTGAAAACAGCAGCAGATTTTCAATCGCAAGAACAGCTACTTATCAATGAATGGGGAAATAAATCTGTCAGTTCAGCTAAAAACCAACTCAGTATTCCCCCTAACGCAGGCTATTTTTTGCCAAGTCCTAATTTAGAAGAAACTATGCTGGTTTTGGCTGGGCGATGCCTTCAGTATCCCCTCGGTCAATATCATTATTCCAATACCAGTCCGGCATTTCCTACGATTATTATGCAGCAGTTGGTAGCCTCCGGCAGATATGCTGCTAAAACGGGTAAACCAGAAACTCATCAAGGCTCTGCTTTGGAGCTTTTTTTCAAAACAGAGTTGGGAATTCCTACTGCGGCTAACAAGGGAATTTTTATGACCCAAGAAGTAGAAAATTTTAGCAGTCGCGAACCGGAAAAGCGCCACTGGAACGGAAAGAATTACTACGGTAAGGGATGGGATTTGAAGCGGCCGCACTGCATTTGGAAGGGTAACTTTTGCGATTTTTCTAGCTGGATAAATACCAAGCCGGGGAGGATAAATTGGTCTTGGAATTTAAGCCAGGTTCTTTTTTCCCGCAGAAACACAGATTTGAGTCCCGGCACCGGTTCGCTAGCTGCAGAAGCTGGAGTTTTTCTCAAATTTATGTCACAATATTGGGTTGGTGGTTATGAGAATAACCCGCGCATCGGCGAAAAGCGAAATAATGTTTGGAATCGATATACTGCTCACAATGGAGCGCTTGATGGTACTCATGCTTGGGCTATTCAGTTAGGAGGAAAGAATAATCCGAAGGAGTGGAAATTGCCGCCTGTGGACGATGGAGGTCACATCCTTGATGATTTTGCTAATTTGAAGATGTATGCGGGTGTGTTGCCGGATGGAGTTGATATTTTTGTGGCGGTGAATCAAAGGGCGGACAAGAAATGTGTAGAGGCTAAGGGTTACAATTGCGGGGATGCTTACGGACTTTTGGATAATTTTATTTTGTACGGTGCTTCTCGGGTAAATTGGAATAGGGTTGCACCGAGTGCTGTTGTCAAATAATTTTGATAAATCATATCAATTCCGGTTGCACTTATATATGAATGTTGAATGTTGAATGTTGAATGTTGACTGTTGACTGTTGACTGTTGACTGTTGACTCAATTTTATTATTCCGATGCAACCGGAAACGATATCATATCGTGTCCGAGCGATTGACCGCAATAAAATTAGTTCGTCGTGCAGACTTAATTCCGCACTACGAACTGTTTTTGTTATAGAAATCGCTCGGACATAATATCAACGGCAGAAGCGAGGCATATCGACACAGAGAAGCGCCGATAATTTCACAAAACTCTGCAATTTTTGCCAGAAATTTAGGGTAAAATTAAGACTCAATTTAAATATGAGTTTCTGAACAAACCCATGAATTTCCGCTTCCGATTGTGTACTTCCATCAGTTGAGCGCGATAAGCAGACCACTCAACTTTTTGCCCAGCTTGTATATAGGCAGCACGGGCTTTTTCTAGCCACTTAATCGCACTATCGTACTCGGCTGATTTCATTGCATTTAGAATCGATTCAGCGCGCTGACAAGCATTGGCGATTACCCAATCTGGGCGATGGGGAATTGCTGCCATCATCACTCGATGAACCAGTTCTGAACTGTAAGATGTTTCTACAACGGCGATCGCCTCTTCAATCATTTTTTCATGCAGAAAAATATCAACCTTTGCTTCGGTAGAACTGTAGTTTTGAATGGTTCTTACAATTGCCAATAAATCTGCTCTCAAAATTGACCAATTATCTCCTGACAACTCCTGCAATGAAAAATAATCCTTCAAGGAAGGTTGAATTTCAAAGAGTTTAATTTTAGCATTAAACGCAGATTCTTTTTCGCCCAATTCATCGGCTAATTCACTCATACAAATTGCCAGTTTGTAGGTAGAATTTCCTGGTAAATTTAACCCAGCTTGACAAATCTTTAGAGCTTCTTCTGAGTATCCGTCTTCTTGTAAAATTTGAACTAGAGCAAAAGCTTCTTCGACTGATGTCATCTCGGTTGCCGCAGCTTTCACAGCTTCTTCTATTCTCCCCAAACGAGCTAACATGGTCAGATATTGTTGAATACAGCCTTCTGCTTTGGCTAGGTATAAGTATTCTTTGTCGCGGTTCTGGCGATCGAGAATTTGTAAGCGAGTCAAGGTTAATTCACGAGCATAATCTGGTGCGTCAACATCCCAGATTCCCGATCCAGTAAGGTTTCCTTCCAATATCTGCTGGAGTGGCGGGTAGTCCCAACCTTGGCGTAAAGCTTCCAAACTCATGCTGAAATCACAATCCCATTCATCATTCCAACCTTCTAACATCACCTGGAAATCTATTTCTTCTTCAGCAGTTAGTTCAGCGGTCAAAATGGCTGTTGTCCAAGCTTCATCCAAAGCATTAGTGATTTCATAACTTTCAAAACCATATTCTTCTACGTCATCCCAATCATCAACGCAGCCTGCGGTAATGGCTTCTAAAATTACTAAAGCGTTTTTACCATCTCCTTGTTCGCTGAATTCCTGGGCTTGCTGAATCAATTCTAAAATTTCTTCTGTAATCGGGTCTTCTTCATCATAACCATATTCATACTCGGAATAATTCTCAGCTTGTCGGAAAATGTCTCGTACTTGTCGCCGAAAAGGAGCAGGATCGATCGCACTTTGGCGATGTATTTTCGTCAATTGGCTTGTCGGCGCAGACACAGCGTTAGAATTAACGTATAGTTCGATCGCATTGATCAGCGACGGTTCGTTGTCCGCTAAATGCTCTACTAACTCATAGATTTGGGCATCGTTGAGCCGAGAAAGCAAGTCTTCCAGCCTCTCGCCATGTTCAATTTTTTCGGGTTCTCGCAGACACAAAAACAGCGTCGCGATAATGTGTTTGCACCATCCATCGCCATCGTAAGGACAAGTGCAGAATACTCCAGATGTTAATCCCGCAGGATTGAACGGCAGGCTAACGCTGTAGGCTTGAGATTGAGAACCGTATACTGTTGCTTGCACCATATTGCCACGGAGGACTGCGTTAGTAACAGTTCCACCTAAATAGTAATCTTCGGCTCGGTTGAGCGATCGCTCAGAACTGTTATTTTTGATGATTGTTTCACTAAGTTTGGGAATAGGCATGACACTAAGCCTCAGTAATTAAAATATTAGACTCGATTTTACCCGAAAAATGTCGGTTTGTAGTGAGGACTAAAGTCCTCGGATTTAACTAGGACTCGCATTCCAAACGCTCAAACCATGCTGGGAATTGAAGTGGATTTGAAGCATCAAATTTTGAAGGTTTTGCCCGACGGGCCGACGGAAACTTATTTAAAGATTCTTTGATGTTAATCTCAATGCAGGGGAAGTAAACATTATGCAGTCTACTGTGCAAACAGCAGCGGGCGTTAAAACTGAACCCTCAACTGTCAACTGTCAACTATTTGACGATTCTTTGATATTCTTGAGTTTGGATGCTATCTATTCCAAAGGCAGCGCTAAGATGGTTAAGCACTGTTTTGCACTACTCTCATGTCCCAACGCGCCGAAACCTCACCCAGTCAGTCAAGTGCATCCCACAACGGACATCATGTGACGACTTTGAACTCCAACAGCCAAAATACGATTCAGATTCGGGGTGCGAGACAGCACAACCTGAAGAATATCGATTTGGAACTGCCGCGCGATCGACTGATCGTGTTTACTGGTGTCTCCGGTTCCGGTAAGTCTTCCCTGGCTTTCGATACAATTTTTGCAGAGGGACAGCGCCGCTACGTTGAGTCTCTCAGCGCCTACGCGCGCCAGTTTTTGGGACAGTTGGACAAACCGGATGTGGACGCGATCGAGGGGTTGAGTCCGGCTATTTCGATCGACCAAAAGTCAACTTCTCACAACCCGCGATCGACTGTCGGCACTGTTACAGAAATTTACGATTATCTCAGATTGCTCTACGGCAGAGCTGGCGAACCGCACTGTCCGATTTGCGATCGCTGCATTGCGCCGCAGACAATTGATGAAATGTGCGATCGAGTCATGGCACTTCCCGATGGCACTCGCTTTCACCTTCTGGCGCCGGTGGTGCGCGGAAAAAAAGGCACTCACCGCAAATTACTGTCTAGTTTAGCTTCCGAAGGATTTATTCGAGTCAAAGTTAACGGAGAAATTTTAGAACTGTCAGAAAATATCGAATTAGATAAAAATCATACGCACAACATCGAGATAGTTGTTGACAGGTTAGTTAAAAAAGCCGGTTTAGAAGAACGTTTAGTTGATTCTCTAACAACTTGTCTGCGACATTCTGAGGGAATTGCGATCGTTGAAGAGTTACCGACTGATGAAAATTCCGAACCCAACGGGCCGATCGTATTTTCCGAAAACTTTGCTTGTCCCGAACACGGCGCGGTGATGGAAGAACTTTCGCCCCGATTGTTTTCGTTTAATTCGCCCTACGGCGCGTGCCAAAACTGCCACGGTTTGGGGAATTTGCGGACTTTTGCGCCGGAGTTGGTCATTCCTGACGAGAAAGCACCTGTTTATTGCGCGATCGCCCCTTGGTCAGACAAAGACAATTCCTATTATCTCTCTTTGTTGTGCAGTGTTGCTGATGCTTGCGGCTTTGATATCGACACTCCTTGGTTCCGATTGAAGCCACAACACCAACAGGTGATTTTGTATGGAAACGAGTTTAAACAAACCGCAGAAGGTAAAAAGCGAGACACCAGCGTCAATGATTTGCGGAGAGATTTTAAAGGTGTAATTTCCATGTTGCAGCGCCAGTACGACGATACTGGTTCTGATTTAATTAAGCAGAAACTGGAACAGTATCGAGTCGATCGCCCTTGCGAGGTTTGTCGCGGCAAACGCTTGAAAGCAGAGGCGCTGGCGGTGCGGCTGGGACAGTACCGCATTGTCGATTTGACCAGTATTTCGATTCGCGACTGTCGAGAGAGAGTCGAGAATTTGGGATTGAGCGATCGGCAATTTCAAATATCCGACTTAGCCCTGAGAGAAATCAAAGCAAGACTACAATTTTTGCTCGATGTCGGATTAGATTATCTGACATTAGACCGTCCAGCAATGACGCTTTCCGGCGGCGAAGCCCAGCGAATTCGCCTCGCCACTCAAATCGGTTCCGGCTTGACCGGTGTCCTCTACGTTTTGGACGAACCCAGCATCGGACTGCACCAAAGAGACAACTTTAAACTGCTGCAAACCTTAACAAAGTTGCGGGATTTAGGCAATACTTTGATTGTAGTAGAACACGATGAAGAAACCATGCGATCGGCCGACCACATTGTCGATATCGGCCCAGGCGCAGGCGTTCACGGCGGCAAAATTATCTCGCAGGGAAGTTTAGAAAACTTGTTGGCTGCCGAGGAATCTTTAACCGGTGCTTATTTGTCGGGAAAACGAGTAATTGAAACTCCCAATGAAAGGAGAAAAGGCAACGGTAAAGCTCTCTCAATCAAAAATGCGACACGCAACAATTTAAAAAATATTGATGTGGAAATTCCGCTGGGTAAACTCGTCTGCGTGACAGGCGTTTCCGGTTCTGGAAAATCCACCTTAATCAATGAATTGCTGTACCCGTCGCTGCAACACTATCTTACCAAAAAAGTTCCTTTACCGCCCGATATGGAAGCTCTCAAAACGAAGGGCGAACGGTCTCTGCAGGATGTGGTTGATAAGGTAATTGTCATCGATCAATCTCCCATCGGCCGCACTCCGCGTTCCAATCCCGCTACTTACACCGGAGTTTTTGATGTGATTCGGGATTTGTTTGCCGAAAGCATTGAAGCAAAGGCAAGAGGTTACAAAGCTGGGCAGTTTTCTTTTAACGTGAAAGGAGGAAGGTGCGAAGCTTGCGGCGGCCAAGGAGTGAACGTGATTTCGATGAATTTTCTGCCCGATGTTTACGTGCAGTGCGAGGTTTGTAAAGGTGCGCGCTACAACCGGGAAACGCTGCAAGTTAAGTATAAAGGCAAGTCAATTTCTGATGTTTTAAACATGACAGTAGAGGAAGCCTGGGAAATGTTTAAAAATATTCCCAGGGCTGGTGTCAGATTGCAAACTTTGGTGGATGTGGGTTTGGGTTACATTCAGTTGGGACAGCCTGCACCGACTCTTTCTGGGGGCGAAGCGCAGCGGGTGAAATTGGCTACGGAACTGTCGCGCCGCGCGACTGGGAAGACGCTTTATTTGATTGATGAACCGACGACTGGTTTGTCGTTTTATGATGTTCACCATTTGTTAAATGTGCTGCAAAGGTTGGTGGATAAGGGGAATTCTATTTTGGTAATCGAACACAATTTGGATGTGATTCGGTGCTGCGATTGGGCGATCGATTTGGGGCCAGAAGGGGGAGATAAGGGCGGCGAGATTATTGTGGCGGGGACGCCGGAGGATGTGGCAGAAAATCCGAGGTCTTATACTGGAAAGTATTTGCAAGCTGTTTTGCAGCAGCATCCTTTGGGGAGTGCTGTAGCTGTTAGTTAACTAGCAGGAATTACGCAATTCTCATAATTAGTAAGGTGCGTCAGATATTTAAACCTTCAATAATCGTTTAAGAAACTCATCTGACGCACCCTACAATTAAAATACTATTACAAGTTAGTCTGCTTAGTCGTCAGAGAGTTCTGCTCTGCAATCCGATCGGCTTTGGGACAGAGGTATACTGGTACAAATTAGCCAAACTTCATCAAGGAAAACAATGGGTCAACTATATAACTTTGTATGTCCTGGTTGTGGGTACATAGCAAAAATGGTTTCTGGTGGTCTGGGCTTTGGAATGATCACTGTTGTTAGAACAATGACCTGTGAAGATTGTAAAGCAGTAGTTGACGTTGTGATTGATCGCGATGGCAAAGATGGCCCGACTGGCGATCCTAACTATCATTATCCGAGTATTTGTCGTCAATGTCGGGGATCGCGGTTCTATCCCTGGCCTAGTACACATCCTTGCCCAAAGTGTGATGCCAAGATGATTAAGAATGAAAGACCGACGCTGTGCTGGGATTAGTATTTTGTAGGGTGCGCAATGCGCACCGGCTAATCTTGTAGGGTGCGTCAAAAAGTATTAAAAAGCAAACCAGTACGTATTTCAATGGGTATCAAAGTCAACCGGTGCGCAGTGCACACCCTACAAACTACGATATTTCAAGCATTTTCGGCACTAAAAACCAAACTCAGCACACACGCCAGACAGGGCTAATCTGGCAGTGCCCATCGATACCTACCAAATGTTTCTCAGATTTGAACCCGCAAAAACTGTCATCGAACGTTATGAAATTCGACTAATTATTTACAATCCAACTCGTGAGGCGATCGACCAATGGATAGACTAAACGAATACCGCAAAATTGTTTGTGACTTTCTCGAAGATTTTTCTAAAAATGACGCAAATGCTCAGCTAATATTCGATTTCGCCCGCGATCGATACCTCGTCATGCACAACGAATGGCGCGACGAATATCGCATCTATGGGTGTGCCATGCAGCTTGATATCATCGAAAATCAAATCTGGATTCAACACAACAGTACCGAAATCTACATCGATCGAGAACTGATTCAACGTGGCGTGTCTCCTCAAGATATCATTCTTGGGTTTCGCTCCCCCAGCATCCGAAAACTCCTTGCCGCCAACTATTCCTAGAGACAAAAATTCTGTGATAAAATGATGAGATAGCACGTTATTCTTTGCCCCATGAGAATGGCAGAACCGATATTTCAATTGTCTCGTGTTTCGGGAGTTCCAGTCACAAAGTTCTATGCGTATTTTGTCCCGCAGCACCTTGCGAAACTTCTGGGAAACTCATCCAGATGCCTCAGAAGCACTAAAAACTTGGTACTACGAAGCGTCTCACGCCGATTGGCAGAGTCCAGTCGATGTTAAGTCCGCTCATCGTAATGCCAGCATCATTGCCAACAATCGTGTTGTGTTCAACATCAAAGGCAATTCCTATCGGCTGATTGTCTCAATCCGTTATGACATGGGCATTATTTTTATCCGCTTTATTGGCACTCATGCCGAGTATGACAAGGTAGATGCAGAAACGATTTAAACACAAATTGATATATGGAAATACGTCCAATTAGAACCCAAACTGACTATCAGGAAGCCCTTCGAGAGGTTGAGTTGCTGTTTAATGCAGCTCCTAATACACCTGAGTCCGATCGCCTAGATGTGCTCAGTACCCTAGTAGAAGCTTACGAGAAGGCACACTTTCCGATCGCAATACCCGATCCCATTGCAGCCATTCAATACTACATGGAGGCTCGCGGATGGTCTGGTAGCGATTTGGAACAATGTATTGGCAGTCGAGTTAAAGTTTCTGAGATATTATCTCGCAAACGATCCTTGACTCTGGAAATGATTCGCAAGCTGAATCAAGAGTTAGGAATTCCCGCTGAGATCCTCATCCAGCCCTATGAGTCGCTACAAACCTCCGCCTAACAATAGAACACCATATTTTGGGACAGTTGGTAATTTTCCATTGCACAGACAATGCACCTGAATAGTCACAAAGCAGGATTTTGGATGAAAGATTAACTATCTTGAATTGTGGGAGACATTGCTATATTTTCTGCTTGTTTCTGCATAAATTCAATGTCCGATCGCAACCAAGTGCGGGGCCCGCTGCATTGATGAGCAACTAACAGCCCCCACAGCCCTTTTTTCGTTAAAATTGGCACGACTAAATTAGCGCGAACCTTCATGCTACGCAGAAAATCTCGGTGACATTCGTTGATTGGTTCTGTTTCAATATCTGCAATTTCTCTAACTCTGCCGCCTTCGTACAATGCTGCGTATTCGTCGTTAAAACATTCGTCTGGCCCGGTTGAGCCTAAGATTGAGAATTCGATCGCACTTAACGTCTCGCAAGTCACTTGACCCTGCCACTGCCTGTAAAAATAATACAGCACCGCGCGATCGCTCTGCAAAACTTCTCGAATGTCGTACAGGCATTTTTCAACTAATACGTCGCGCTTGAGCTGATCTGTCAAGCGGTTAACAATGTGTTGCAGGCGATCGCCAGACATGGTATAAACTCCTTCAATTTCTAGTGTACTCGCAAACTATGAATTATTTAACTTGCATCTTCAAAAATTGTCAACTCTTTGAGGTTCTGGATTCTCGCCCGCTCGAAAATAAGTTATTTTTGGCTTGACAGTTGTCGAAACGGAAGTAACATTATACTAATATTTTGACTGAAATTGCAATCCTTTCGGGAAACGGGCTGGACACCTGTCCCACACAGGAATCACCAAATCACGAAGGGCGATCGGTCATTTTGAATTGTTGAATTCTTTAATCTGAAATCTCAACTTATTTAACTGCTAAAATCTATCTCTAGCTAGAGGAACTATCAAATATGCCTGTGCTGAAAGAATCTTGGAAACACGAATTTATTGCGACAAATAGCATCAAGCTTCATTGTGTCACTCAAGGTTCCGGGCCGCTGATGCTGATGCTGCACGGATTTCCCGAATTTTGGTATTCTTGGCGCCATCAAATCCCGGAATTTGCATCAGATTATCAAGTTGTCGCTGTGGATCTTAGAGGTTACAATGACAGCGACAAACCGAAGGATAAATCTGCCTACGTGATGGCAGAGTTTGTGCAAGATGTCAAGGGAATTATTCAGGGTTTGGGATACAAAAGTTGCGTTTTAGTCGGTCACGACTGGGGAGGCGCGATCGCCTGGAATTTTGCCTATGCTTATCCAGAGATGGTCGATAAATTAATTGTGATGAATTTACCGCATCCGGCCAAGTTTGCGGAAGGGCTGCGAACTCCCCAACAATTGCGAAAAAGTTGGTACGTTTTTTTGTTTCAGTTGCCGGTTTTGCCGGAGTTCTTAATTCGGTTGGGTGACTATCGGGCGATCGCCCTTGCTTTTGAAGGCATGGCAGTTGACAAAAGCAGCTTTACCCCCTCTGACATCCAAGCTTACAAAGATGCGGCGGCTAAACCGGGCGCTCTGACTGCTACTATCAATTATTACCGCAACATTGCTAGCGGATTTCTCGATCGCCAGAATTGGGATGTGCTGCAAGTTCCGACGCTGATGATTTGGGGAGAAAATGATAGCGCCCTCGGCAAAGAATTAACTTACGGGACTGAAGATTACGTGCGGGATTTTCAGATTCAGTACATTCCCAATTGCAGCCACTGGGTGCAGCAGGAACAGCCGCAGTTAGTGAATCGGTACATGAGAGAGTTTTTGGCAAGCAAAGCTGTTTGAGAAAATATTTTGCACTATTTTCCGCTGGCGCAGGGTTTTCCCCCAGGAGGACTTTTTAGTAATTTCAGTCTTGGACGCACTCCGACACTCAGAAACCGAGTTTTTTAGCAAAATTGAAGGTCTTAATTAAGTATTTTCGTAAAAAACCCGGTTTCAAGTGAGACCTATTTTCTCTACTCAACCCAGATGTCTCCAAGCTTACCGACTGCTGATTCCCTGCGTCGTGCGCCCGCTCATTTCGCTGGGGTAAATGCGGTAGATTGCTATTACCTCCGCACGCCCCCAAGAGTCCATCCAAGTGCGATTGATGGCGGGTGAAAGTGTGGGGTTGTGTTCTTTGACCAATTCCATCGCGCGATCGATGTCTGGCTGCTGGGTGAGGCGTTCTGCTCGCCCGTTGACGACAACGCTGCGCCAGTGTTCCGAATCGCGGACTTCTTCAACTTGCAAGCAGACTTCTGGATTTCCGTCCATATACTTAGTTTTCATCCCGACAGTTGTGAAAATGTATATGTCGGAATCTTGGAGATAATAGTGCATTGGGACAACGTATGGATGCCCTTCAAACACACAGCCGAGATGTCCGTGTCCTACTTTCTGCAAAAGCTCTTGTATTTCTTTTGAGCTCATTTCATCAATATCTAACATTTTATGCTCCTTATAAGACTTAGGTACTCTAGAGAAATCCCTCGATGTTTAAAATTGCTTCACGAGTTGGGCTGCTGGTCTAATTTATTGCGTTATTGATGCGCCTGTTTTTTTTTGTATAAAAATTATATAAGTATGGAAATTGTAAGCTTAATTATTCACAATTATCATCTACCTTTAGACCGAGATTGTTTGTCTAAAAATTTGTATGGCTCTGATTAGTTTTAATCTTATGTGCGATCGCGTGATCGCACATAAGATTTATTTTAATTAGCCCCAAGCGGCGACACCAAACATATTTGAAACAAAAAAAATCGTTTGCAGTTAGGACTTCAGTCGTTACTACAAACATTTTTTATTATGAGCTATTGAACGGAGATTATATTAAATCTATCTAACGGATCGTCCTAGCCTAAAGCATCTTTGAGCAAGCTAAGAAAGCCTTGTCCTGTCAAAACTTCGATCGCCAGCAGCGAAACAAAGCCAATCATTGCAAAACGTCCGTTAACTTTCTCGGCATATTTGGTAAATCCGGTGCTGACGTTAGTGTCTACATACATCTTAGGCTCGATCGCGAAGTTGTTCATGAGGCCTTGGTCATCAACCATTAAGTTGCGTGAAGTCATTTGTTTTTCCTTTGTTGCTTTATGTAAATAAATGTAACAGATTGTTAACAGGTCTTAATGTGACAAGAAACATATAAATATGTGACTAATATCACATATTTATATGTTTAAGTAAGTAATAAAAATTGGCTCATTACCAGGCTCTGCCTGGTAATGCAGATGCTTTGGCTCTGCCTCTCTTTATCTGTGTGTCCCCGAACAGCAAATGTGCCGATCGACCTTTCCCGCATCGCCGCCGAATTCCCCCAAATCAAAATCCTGACGCACTCGCAAGGGCGAGAAACCGGGTTTCTGGTCAGGGTATGGCGCAGAAAGCCTAGGTTTTTGTCGAGAAACCCGGTTTCTTTGATTTTTGGCATCAGCTACCCAAATAGTTGACAAATATTGTCAATTAATTTAAGCTGCAAATACTATTCAAAGTAACGGCTAATCCCATGACTCTTTCCACCTACACTCCAGGCTTGTACGCTAGTTTAAGACACCAGACTTTCACCCACCGTCAGTTAGTGCCGGTGCCGTCTCAAGGCTTGTTGCGAATAGAACGGGGAGCTGTCCGAACCGTGACTTGGAGCGAGCAGGGGACAGCAATCACGCTGGGATATTGGGGAGTTGGAGACGCGATCGGTCAGCCGCTCTGTGGCGTGCAACCTTATCAAATTGAGTGCAAGACTCATCTAGAAATTAGCTACATTCCGACCAATTTGTACGATCGCTCCTTAGATGAAATTTTTGCCCACCTTCAGCAAACTCAAGAATTTTTCTGCATACTTCGCACCGAATCTCTGCGGGATAGATTGCTGCAACTATTGGTTTGGTTGGGAAAAAAATTTGGTCGGGAAGTCGCACAAGGGCTGTTAATTGATTTGAGATTGACTCACCAAGAGATTTCCGAAGCCTTGGGGATTACGCGGATCACGGTGACGCGGCTGATGGCGAGGCTGGAAGAAGAGGGATTGATCGATCGCTCCCGCCCTCAATACATTGTTTTAATTTCCCGTTAACTTCGCATTTTTGACATTTTTGAAAGCAATTATAGATTGATCTGAAAATCAGATTTCCCCGTTTACTATCAGTGGACTTGCGCCATAAGAAGAGGGTTTGAATCCCTTCTCTGACTAATAGCCAAAATCGGTTTTAACCAACCCAGTTTCTGGTTGTTTTAGTTTGTTTTAACCCAATGCTCCCTCGCCGTTTGTTTGAAGCGAAGGCGGGCTAGTCGGCAAACTAAAAATGAAAGTGTCGGTAATGACAAGCTAAAAAAAAGGGAGAAACCAGAATCGGCTCGAAGTCCCCCGACCATCCGGGAAAGTAGGCGGTATGCGAGGGAAATCCTCGACCGACAGTTTTAACAATCGCGTATTAATTCAAGTTTTATTCTACTTATTTGTTTTTTCTGTATTTGATGCAATTAATAACAAGAAATAAATTAATTTCACAAAATCTGCGATAATTTTTGTAATAATGGGCGATGAATCAATATGGATGAGATGGAAGGATTGCGACAGCGAGAACTTTGCGATCGCTTAATGCTTGATTATCGAGAGATGGCTGCGACAGCAAAACAGCTAGGGCTGAGCACCCATGCTTACATTCAGCAAAAAACAGGATGGATTTTGTTTGAGGAACTTTACTATCCGCCAGAAACAATAGTTGTAACTGAGGATTTGTGCTGCATTCCGTTAATCTTGTATTCTAAATCAAAACGATGAAGGGAATTATTTATAACCTTTTTCAAAAATGTGAGTAGTCAGTCAATTTTAGATTTTAGATTGGAGGGATTGAGAGATTTAGGAATGGTAATTTTATTAAAGTTGGAGTCTCAACCATGAAAAACCGTTGGATTAAATGGCTTCAGTTTAGCCTGACGGCTTTGCTGGTTGTGGGTGCGATCGTCCTAATCAACCACTACGGGATCGAGCAAATTAGAGCTAACATCAGTCAGTTTGGAATTTGGGCACCGTTGGTGGTGATGTTGCTGCGAATGGTAAGCATTGTGATTCCTGCCCTACCGGGTACCGGTTATTCGCTGCTAGCAGGTGCATTGTTTGGGTTTACCCAGGGTTTAATCGCGATCGCCATTGCTGATGCGATCGCCTGTACCATTAATTTCTACATTGCCAAACGCTACGGACGCCACCTCGTGCAAAAAATTGTCGGGGAAAAATTCATGGATAAAGTAGATTCTATTAATCAGAATTACCTAGAAAGTAATATCTTTTTAGTGACGGCTTTACTGATGACTGGGCTGTTTGACTTTGTTTGCTACGGTGTCGGATTAACTCAAATGAAATGGCGGAGATTTATCACTACTCTGACGCTGAGTATTGTTGTGGCCAAACCTCCATTAGTAGCTCTGGGAGCAGGCGTTCTCGAAGGCGGTAAGTTGTTGCTAGGATTTGCATTGTTAGGAATGTTTTTACTAGCATTGGTGACAGGTTGGTTGAATCGCAAACACAGTTTACCGTCTTGATTGGTAGAATTTTATTGGAGACATTGCACGATTTAAGATCCTGTCCGCTGGATTACCATCACAAAAAAGGATCGCGCGTGCAGACTGCAGTCCTCTCTTGGATTACGGACTCGCATTCCGCACACGCGATCCAATTTTATTGTTATCAATCCAAGAGCGGACAGGATTTAAGAAAATTTTAAACCGCAGATGCACGCAGATAGAGGCAGATATTTTTTAGATATTTGCTTCTGTCTCAACTAATTTAATTTGTCGGCAATGCCTTCAACAAATAAGCCCGAGTTCCTGTTAAAGTCGCGCCCTTGGCATTTTGGTACGTGTGATTTCCGTAGTTAGCCCCATTTTTATTTTGCCACTACTTTGCTTTAATTCATCTAGTCGAAGCAGATTGTACAGCCTATTGCTACTTAAAATTAACTAAATTGGCTGAGGTAATTATTTTTTTATGTGATGTATCTCTGAAAGTACCTAAGAATAAAGCTTTCAATACTAAGTTCAGTTATTTACCGTACTCGTTAATAAGAAATTTTTCAATAAATATGCTTAAAAATTGTTTAAAAAAACTAGCCAGTTGACAGTTGGGGATTATAATCATTGTCGCAATTAGCTCTTGATTATTTTATCAATAGAAGCCATGAAGTTTAAGTCCCTCAAGTCTGTGAATCCGGGTTGAGTTTTCGTTTGTTTGGCGGTAAGTTCGATCGCTGTTACTGTCACTGTTAGTTCTGATTTGTAACAAATGCCCCTGCGATCGCTCCTACAACCCGAAAGTACGCGCGTGCGAAGCTATCCCGTAGGGAATCGCCCAAACCCCGACTGGCGAGTCAGAAGATGCGATCGTCCGCTGGAACTCTCTCACATTAGATACACTTCGTGAAAAAAAACATCAATTCTCGAAAAAAATAAAAGCTGAAACGATATAATTTTTGACATTCCCAACCTAAAAAATTGAGAGCCAATCAAATCTTCGCAGTCTGTTCTTATGACACCAGATATCTCCGAAGCCCAGCAGCAAAGAAATCACCGCATAATTATCTTAGTGCTGATTTGTCTGACGCTTCTAGGATTAGCATTCCGGCTTTATTTTGCGTGGCACACCAACCAACTCTCCCCGATACCATCGCCCGTCTCAGAGGCGACGAACCGGGCTATGAGCGTTTGGCATACGAGTTGCTGAACGGTCATTTTTTTGAGAGACCAGGCCGGACACCAGTTTATCCATTTTTTATAGCTGGATGTTATACAATTTTTGGTCGTTCTCCCGCATCTGTAGTCTACGTACAAGCTTTTTTGGGGGCAACAATCATACCCCTAACTTTTATCCTGGCACGGCGTTTTACTGGCCCTCAAAGTTCTTTAGTCGCGGCTGGATTAATAGCGCTGAATCCTGCCCTGATTCTTCATGTAAGGCTGCTGCAAACGGAGATTTTATACACGCCTTTAATGCTTTTAACAGTGCTGGGCTTGCTACGGGCATTGGAACAGCCGCAGTGGCAAAAATTTTCATTAGCAGGTGCGCTGTTGGCAATTACAAATCTTTGCCGACCGACAGCGATGTTGTTTCCATTAATTGTGCCACTATTGATGCCGCGTCAATGGTCTTTAAAGCGCAAAATTGCTTGTTTTGTTGCTTATTTGGGCGCAATTATTATCATTACTACACCTTGGATTTACCACAATTATCGAACTCACAAGACTTTTTTGATTTACAGCGTTTCTACGGCACTGCTGTGGCAAGGAAGTCCAGAGTTTTATCATTTTGCCTACGAACAACTGCCAAAACGCCATATCGTTCAGATTTGGGAGGAAGAACTCAATCCGGCTCGGAATGGGGGACACAATGCTTTTACGATTGAGGGCGATCGCTATTTTACCAAACGGGCGATCGCTTCAATACTCCGCGAGCCGGCTGTCTATCTCTAGTATTGTTTGCAAAAGGCAGTTTTTTTATGGTTTGGAAACCCTATAAGTGACTGGCCTTATCACACTTTGTTTAAGATTAAGGCAATGCGGACATTGTTTTCGCCACAACGGATTATCGGCATTTTAGCGTCGCGAAATTTGCCTGTATTTGCTATTTTGGGCATGATAGTTTTGCGGCATCGCTGGCGGGAGTTTTTGCCGATATTGGCAGTCTGTGGCTATTTTACTTTGATCCATGCCCTCACTTTTGCAGAAGTTCGCCACAGCGAGCCGCTGCACCCGATTTTGGCGGTCGTAATTGCTACGGCGGCGGGGGAACTTCAGCGTCGGTTGAAGTCATTAGTCATTAGTCATTAGTCATTAGTCATTAGTCATTAATTGTTAGTTGTTAGTCATTAGTGCTGTCCCCGCTCGCTTTGTTCAAACGTCCAACGTCCAACGTCAGCATTCAAGTGTTATCAAAAACCACAATTATAAGTTTAGTTATAGGCATTTTAATCGCCCCGATCTTTGAGTTGTCCAGCCCGATCGCAATTTTTGCTCAAAACGCCGTCGCAATTAAAATATCCGGTACTGCTGCAGGGTGCGATCGCTACATCGGTGCAGTAGACGGTAATTTAAAATAAAAAATTCTAATAATTGAGAATTTATAGCAAATATTAATATTTGCTATAATAACAGAGTCAGTGATTATCGCAATTATTTGTTTTATAGCAGTTCGAGCCCAAAATGAGGGATTGACCGATCGCTCCCTCAATCCCTCAATCCCTCAATCCCTCAATCCCTCATTTTCCCCATGCCCTAATTCCCTAATCTAAAATCTATAGCAGTCCGAGCCCAAAATGAGGTATTGATCGATCGAGTTCTCAATCCCCCAATCTAAAATCTCAAACTTGTACAGCGAAGCCGAAGTATCTAAAATCTCAACTCCTCACCTTTTTGAGAAAGGCTATATATTCAAAGCTCCCCCTTTCCCGTTCTCTCCCTCTGGCTTCTCCCACCCCCTAATTGCACAGTTTATATACCTACTAATTGGCAATCTTGTAACAAGCCTGCGGCCGCTGGTAAATTGGTAGTGTATAAGTATCTTGCCTCAAACAGAATCTGAGCGAGAATTCCGTTGAGGGCGAGAAAGTAGGGTGCAGTCTAGACAATCGCAGAAATTCTTGCTCGTCAACCCGCAGTAGTTAGGCTGGGCGAGGAATTGCCGGCCAGTTAAAAGTCCGCCCTGTGGCAGATAGCATTGGTTCTGACTTGTCATTACCCGCCAATTGTCAGGATTTGGCACAGAATTAATTTTAAATGCCAAGATGCTGGAAGTAGGGGTGAATTTTATGATACAGAAAGTTTGACCGTGCTTGGAAAGCTCGCGGGTAAAGCCTCTCAATCAAGCTGCTGCCCGCGATCGGGTTTTTCTAACAAATATCACTCTTATGCCCGCTGATGTTTATTCCTTCTCTCAGTCAGGTCATCAACCGCAATCCCCTTACCGTCACCCCTCAGACGCCCGTAGAAAAGGCGATCGAGCTGATGAGCAGCACAGGAGCCAGTTACGTCCTCGTGGTAGAGCCGCGCGAGCATTCTCAACTGGAAAATCTCAGCAATGGGAATTCCCCACGATTGCGGGAACAGTCGGGTTTCTACAACGGCTTACCGCGTGCGGTAAAGGCCTTCGGCAACGGGCTGCATCAGGGCGGCGCAAAAGCTCCCTATGGGAGCGGGCAGACGGTGCTGGGGATTTTTACGGCGCGAGATGTGGTACAGCTAAATTCGATCGGCGCTGCTTTGAGGGGATTTGCGATCGAGCAAATCATGATCAGAACCGTGACTGTAGCCAGAGAATCGGAAATTACCGACTTTTTTGCCTTAGTAAATCTGCTGGAAAAATATCAGATTGGTCATTTACCCGTCGTCAGCGACGCTGAAGAACTTGTCGGTTTAATTAGCTCTCAAAGCTTGGTAGAACTGTTGCAAGAACTGGGGAAATCGCCACAAAAAGCAAGCAGCGATCCGCCACCCGTGACCTTCGCTTTCCCACCGCCGCTGCCAAGTTCACAACCGAAATTAGAGCTGCCGGCGAGTTTAATTAAACTTTATCAAATTCCTCAAATCGCAGCAGGACGAATTATTCACGCTCCTGCTAGTTCTTCAGTTCGCTATCTGGCGCAACTGATGTTCCGACACAATGTTAGCTATGTATTAATTACTGAAACCCCAGAACCAAACTCGACTGGTGCTACAAATTCCAAATTTACAAATCCCAACCTGCACAAACTCGTTGGGGTGGTAAGTTCGCGAGACATCGTGCAGTTGCAGGCGTTGGGAAGAGACTCGAACAAAATTAAAGCGGGAGCGATTTGTAACAGCTCGCCGCCGCTGGTACGATCGCAATCTACCCTAGAAGCAGCCGTCGCCCTGCTACAAAAATACTACTACCAGTTACCATTATTAGTCATTAACGAAAGCAATCACCCGATCGGGATTGTCAATCCTAAAACTATCCTTTTACAAGCGCTAGATTCAAAATCTCTGCATTCTAGCTTGATCGCTTTGCAGCGACAGCTAGAATCTAGCAACGCGCAATACAAAAAACTCGCCGCCCAAATACAGCTTCCGGCAGCAAATCGCTACCAGGAAGTTGAAATTGCAGAAAATAGTTTCCGGCAGCCCCAAAATCTCCCCGCTACTGTCAACAATCAGGGGATTTGGGATTGGAATCTCGAAACAGATGAGTTTTTTTATTCCGTGCGGTGGCAAGAAATGCTCGGCTACAAAGCAGGGGAAATCTCGAATCGCCGATCGGAATGGTGGAGTCGCATCCACCGAGATGACATTAACGGAGTAAAGGCAGCCTTAGAAGAACACTTCGCACAAAAGACAGCGGATTTTGCAGCAGAATATCGGATGTACTGCAAAGACGGCAGCACTGTCTGGGTGCTGAACCGGGGTCAAGTTTTGCGGAGCGCTGCAGGCAAACCGCTGCGCTTGGTCGGAACTCATACAGATATTACTCCAAACAAGCAGTTAGAACTCAAAGGCGCAGATCCCGATCGATTCCAAGTCTTTGATTCTTTGAAAGCAACAGTAATTTTTCAGATGGATGCGGCGGGAGTTTGGACGTTTCTCAACCGCGCTTGGACTGAAATTACTGGTTTTTCGGTTTCCGAAAGTTTGCACACTAATTTTTTAGATTGGGTTCATCCAGATGAACGCCCGCAGTGTGAAAATTTATTGGAGTCTTTGCTGTCTGGAAAATCGGAATTTTGTCGGAGAGAACTGCGATTTAAGTACAATTCGGACTCGGTGACAAATGAATTAGATATTCATCCTGAATCTGGCTTTATTTCGGTAGAAATATTTGCTCAAGTCCGGCTGAATTCCCAGGGTGAAATAGCGGGAATTTTAGGAACTTTGCACGATGTCTGCAGCCGCGTCGAAGGCGTTGAGGAATTGCGGGAAAGCCAGCGAGCAATTCGATCGCTCTACGAGGTAATGGTGAGCTCGTCAGGCTCCTTTGAGGAACGTACTGCTCAGTTGCTGGCAATGGGTTGCAGTCAGTTTGGGATGGATATCGGGCTGTTGGGCAGGGTTTTGGGCGATCGCTACGAAGTCATCGCCGCCTATGTACCGTCAAATTTCCCCTTCGGATTTGCCAAAGGAGATGGTTTTGCTTTGAGTAGAACTTTTGAACGAGAGGTTTTGCGATCGAACGAACCTATTTCTATCGAATCCGCCGGCACTACTCAGTGGAAGAACCACCCCGCTTACGCCGTCCGCAGGTTGGAGGCATTTGTCGGCACGCAGGTAATAGTGGAAGGGCGAATTTTTGGCACTTTGAGCTTTACTTCGAGCTCTGCTAAACCACCTTTAAAACCGCTAAATTTTGAAATGTTAAAATTGATGGGCAATTATATCGGCGCGGAAATTGCCCGCGAAGAACGCGAGCACACTTTGCAGCGTCAGTACCAGTGCGTTTTACTCTTCAAACAAATCACTCAAAAAGTGCGATCGACCTTAGATACTCAAGAAATTTTTCAGACTACCGCCACCCAAATCGGGCGCGTATTCGGTGTCAATCGCTGTACAATTCACACCTACCTTTCCCAACCTTATCCGCACCTTCCTTGCGTCGCAGAATACCTCGAACCAGGTCACGCATCAGCTTTAGATTTAGAACTTTCTGTCACTTACAACCCCTACACAGAAAAACTGCTCGCTGAAGATATAGCCCTAGCATCTCCCGATGTGTTTGCCGATCCTTTGCTCGAATCTTCCGTGCCGATGTGCCGCCGCATCGGCTTAAAATCTATGTTGGCGGTTCGCACTTCCTATCAAGGCGAACCGAATGGCATTATTACTTTGCACCAGTGCGATGCAACTCGCCAGTGGACTCCCGACGAAATTGAACTGTTAGAAGATGTTGCCGCTCAAGTCGGAATTACCTTAGCCCAAGCCCAACTTTTAGAAAAGGAAGTTCACCGACAGCAACAGTTAGTAGAGCAAAATGAAGCTTTGGAGCAAGCGCGACAAGCGGCCGAAGTTGCTAACAGAGCTAAGAGCGAGTTTTTAGCTACGATGAGTCACGAAATCCGCACTCCGATGAATGCGGTCATCGGGATGACCGGTTTGCTGCTGGATATGGAACTAACTACAGAACAGCGGGATTTTGTAGAGACAATTCGCACCAGCGGCGATGCTTTGCTGACTATTATTAACGATATTCTCGACTTTTCCAAGATTGAATCGGGTAAAATGGATTTGGAACGCAGCCCCTTTGACCTGCAAAACTGCATAGAAGAATCTCTGGAATTGCTGGCTCCGAGAGCGTCAGAAAAAGGTTTAGAGCTGGCTTACTTTATTGATGATTCTGTTCCCAAAAACATTTTAGGAGATGTCACGCGGCTGCGCCAAATCTTGGTAAATCTGCTAGGAAATGCAGTCAAATTTACAGAATCTGGAGAAATTGTCGTTTCTTGTACCGCTCGGCAAATCGAGCCTGTAGCTGCTAAAGTTTTGCCGGAAATAACCAATATTTTAGCTCTGAAACCGCTAGCAACTAAGGAGGAAAAGTTGCCAAGTAACAGACAGTACGAGATTCAATTTGCTGTCCAAGATACGGGCATTGGCATTCCACCAGACCGGATCGATCGCCTGTTTAAAGCTTTTTCGCAGGTGGATGCTTCCACAACTAGACAGTACGGCGGAACTGGTCTGGGATTGGCTATCAGCCAGCGTTTGAGCGATATGATGGGTGGTAAAATGTGGGTTGTCAGTCAGGTTTGTCCGGCAAGTTCTAAGTCTCAACCGGCAGTTTCGGCGATCGGACAAAGTACCGCAGGAATTCCGCCGGATGGATTTTCTCCGCCCTCGGTATCGGGTTCCGGTTCAATTTTTTATTTCACGGTGACTGCAGAAGCTAATGAAAGTCGAGAATCCAAAAAACTACCGGAATTTGCGGTGGGTAAGCATTTGTTGATTGTCGAAAATCATGCCATTAACCGGCAAGTTTTGATCCGGCAAGCTGAGGCTTGGGGAATGATACCGGTAGCTGCAAGTTCGGGTGCTGAGGCTGTGAAAATCATCCAAGAAAACTCGACGCTCGATTTGGCTATTTTGGCGATGAATCTACCAGATATGGATGGCGTGGCTTTGGCTGTGAAGATTCGTTCATTGGAATTGAGCAATTTGTCTGGCGGCGAGGGGCTAAATCCGAATGTCATTGTTACAAGCCCTCGCAAAGTTCCGCTACCTTTGGTGCTGTTTACTTATTTGAGCAAGGCGGAAGTCTGGAAAAAGCTTGAAACTACAGAAGTACATTTTTCGGCTTTTTTAACTAAGCCTCTAAAACAGTCGCAGTTTTATAATGTGTTGCTGCAAGTTTTTGGATATGTTGCCGGCAGAAGCGGTAGGGGAGAAGTTTCAAATGTGGCGACTTTGACTTCGGGATTGAAGTATTTTGAAAATTCTCAAGAACAGCACCGCGTGCAGCGGACACCTGCGGTTTTGAGGCAGGTGGCTAGCAATTCTGTCGCACAGGATGGAGCTAATTCTACTCAGATTCGGATTTTGCTGGCGGAGGATAATGTGGTGAATCAAAAAGTAGCTACGCATTTGCTCGACAGGATAGGATATCGGGCAGATATTGCGGCTAATGGGTTGGAGGTTTTGGAGGCTTGCAAGCGGCAATCTTACGATGTTGTGCTGATGGATGTGCAGATGCCGGAGATGGACGGGTTGGAAGCGACGCGCCGCCTTTGTCAGGATTGGCCTGCTAATCGGAAGCCGAGAATTATTGCGATGACGGCTAATGCGATGCAGGGCGATCGCGAAAAGTGTCTGGAAGCGGGTATGGACGATTATATTACTAAGCCGGTGCGCCGGGAAGAGTTGGCGATCGCCCTGGGCAAATGCCAACCACTGCAGCGGGATGAATTGGATGCCGTTGCTGAACTAAAAAATCCACAGATTACTGAGCAAGTTGACAGTGTGGCTGCTGGACACTCGATCGTTCAACCTGCAACAAATTCGCCGATCGATTTTCATGTTTTGCAAAGTCTCCGCGAGTTAGACGATGATGAAGACCCGGATTTTTTGGGGGAGTTGATTAAGATATATTTGTTAGATGCACCGCAGCAGTTAGAAACAATTAAAGAGGCTATTTTTCTCGGCGATGCTGATAGTTTGAAGCTGGCTTCTCACACGCTGAAGTCGAGCAGCGCTAATTTAGGAGCGGTGTCTTTTTCGGAAGTTTGCAAGGAGTTGGAGTATATGGGCCGCATGGCGGTTGAGTCGGGAGGGGAACAGGTTTTTGATGCGAGGACGGCGCGCGATCGGCTTTTGGAAGCCGAAACGGAGTGGGAAAAGGTACGGATGGCGTTTGAGACTGAATTAAAAACGGGGAAATTGCGATCGCAAATAGGGTAATGGGCAATTGGGAATTGGGAATTGGGAATTGGGAATTGGTTGTTGGTTATTGGTTGTTGGTTATTGGTTATTGGTTATTAGCTGTAGGGTGCGTCGCAACTATTAAATTTCCCAGAAAAAACCACAATCTAATAGCGACGCACCTGACAAATAGGATTCGTGAAAACCCTCCGCTGCACCTCGCCCAATACTAATAATTGTTGCAAGATTTTTTAGAAACGATATTAACACTGTTGAATCAAGAGAATTAGTTGGTAAGAATCATCCCTTTAGGGGAGCCGTACTTTTGAGCTATTGCTTTCATTACTTGCCAGTGTTTTTCAAATTTTTCATGGTATTTATTGGTTTCATAATCTTCATCATCATCAATGGTTGGTTCTGGCCATATAGTTCCAACTGTTTCTAAAGACTCGGCGATCGCTAACATCATGTTGGTTAAACTAGGAAACCATAAAGAAGGCTCACATTCTCCTAGTCGTAGCACAGGTGAGTTTTCAACCTTTGTTTCCGAACCAGAAATGAATAGACAACCATTTTCATAGGAAACAAAGTGAAGATACTTTGGATCGTGAAAAGATGGAGAATAATATCTTTCTGCCTTCTCAATAGACACGAAATGAATTAAGTCACTTGCGGATTCAAAAAATCTCTCCAGCGCACAGTAATATGTCGAATTACCATCGTCATAAGGTTGCCACCTCCTAATACCTACAGGTGCGCCTGCCCACTGATAAAATTCATAGGCTTCATCAGATAGCTGAAATGGAAAAAAGCTGAGTTTTTTTTCAATTTCTTCTCTGGGTCTATCTGGCTCGCTTAGCTCACAGTAAATACTGATTCGCTCAAGAGCCTCGGTCATCACAGACATAGTTTATTACTCCAGAATCAACTTCAAAATGCTGCTATTATCTTGTCAAAATAACACAGAATTATCGTAGAAGTTCACGGGGGTAGCAAAAGCCCAAAAAATCTGGTAAGGTGAGGGACATGGAGAAGACAGTGCCGGAATTAATGGCAGCAATCAGTGCAGCAGAGTGGGCGCAAGTGCCAGGCAGCATCCTCGAACTAATTTACGAATTAGTGCGTAGGATGGATCAGTTTGAACAGGAAATAGGGGAACTGAGAACAGAAAACGAGCTTCTCAAAGAGCAATTAGCCCGAACTTCGGCAAATTCATCACAACCACCATCGAAGAATCCTCAAGGATTTAAGCCCAATCGAAAGGAACCCACCGGAAAGAAGCGGGGTGGGCAACTAGGACATTCGGGACATGAACGGAAGCTATACCCGACCGAAATGTGTCAAGAAGTAATCAACCATTACCCACAGCAATGTAGTGGATGTGGAGGCATCCTAGAGATTGAAAATAATGGTCAAGCATATCGACATCAAGTAGTGGAAGTCCCACCAGTACAGCGGCTCGTCATCGAACATCAGTTTCATCCAATTACCTGTACTTGTTGTGGGAAAGAAAATCAAGCCCCAGAAATGACCGAAATAATAGGAATGGGTGGATATGGTCCAAGAACAGCAGCCTATGTAGGTTTATTCAGTAGTGAGTATCGACAATCCTACCGCCAAATACGTGCGCTGATGCAGGCGGTATTTGGGATTGAAATGTCCGTCGGCACTATCAATCGTCTACGGACAGAAGTGAGTGAGGCAGTTGGCGATGGGGTCACAGCAGCCCAACATTACATCCAGCAGCAGCCGAATGTGGGAGTAGATGAGACTGGATTTCAGCAGCGGAATGGAGATGGTCAAAATGCCACCAAGACCAGTGGTTGGCTGTGGGTGGCTGTAACGCCATTGATTCAGAGCTTTCAGGTAATTTTAAGCAGAGCTAGTAGTGCTGCTCAAACGGTTTTGGGCGAAACTTTTAGTGGCTCGATCACCAGCGATCGTTGCCCTGCCTATAATTGGGTGGATGTCAATCACAGGCAACTGTGTTGGGCACACCTCAAACGAGATTTTATTCAAATATCCGAACGAGTTGGAGCTTCTGCCCAAATCGGCAAATCCTTGCTGGAGCAGGAAAAAGAGCTTTTCAATCTCTGGCATAAATTTAGAAATGACCAACTCACTCGTTCGGAGTTAAAAGAAAGGGTTGAACCTATTAAGACTGAAGTTTTGAGTATCTTGCTAGAAGCTTCGCAGTTAGACATCCACGAGAGGGAAAAGACCCCACTGGCAAAAACCGTGCGGACTTGCCGTAATTTACTAAAGTTGGAAGTGGCTCTGTGGTTATTTATCTCCTCAGATGGTGTAGAGCCGACCAATAATGCCGCGGAGAGAGCCATTCGCCCTGCTGTGATTTGGCGACGGACTAGTTTTGGTTCAGATTCTGCAGCAGGAAGTCTGTTTGTTGCCCGTTTACTCACCGTTGTGTCTTCTCTCAAGCTGCAAGACCGGAATATTCTTGAGTTCTTGACTGAATCTGTCTTGAGTGTTCGTTCTGGTCGGACTCCTCCTTCTCTTCTGCCCTCTTAACCCCGTGAACTTTTACGAATTATCATTGCCTAAGCGGAGACGACCTAATAGCCGATTACCAAGGCCCAATCCCTCCGCTTCGCTGGGCCCAATCCCTCCGCTTTGCTCCGCCCAATTCCCATATTTAACTTTCCCCTAAATACGCCTTCCGAACAGTTTCATTTGACTGCAAATCGCTAGCAGTACCGGCGACTACAACCTCACCAGTTTGGATGACATAGCCGCGATGTGCTACACTTAAAGCCATCCGGGCGTTTTGTTCCACCAGTAAAATAGTAGTTCCTTCAGCATTAATATCGCGGACGATCGCAAAAATTTGACTCACCAACATCGGAGCCAAGCCCATACTCGGCTCATCCAATAATAACAAACGGGGGCGCGACATCAAAGCACGGGCGATCGAGAGCATTTGCTGTTCCCCCCCGCTGAGAGTTCCCCCTTTTTGACTAATTCTTTCTCGCAAACGCGGAAATAAATTTAAAACTTTTTCCATATCAGACTTGATACCGAGGGTATCGTTGCGGAGATAAGCACCCATTTCCAGGTTTTCTTGTACCGTCATGCGCCCAAAAATCAGCCGCCCTTCCGGGCTTTGAGAAATGCCCAAACGGACGATCGCCTCTGTAGAAAGCGACTCCAAAGGCTTTCCCTCAAACAGTACAGTACCTTGGCGCGGGCGCAGCAGCCCTTGAATCGTGCGGAGAGTGGTAGTTTTCCCCGCCCCGTTGCTACCGATTAATGTCACAACTTCTCCCTGCGAGACAGTTAGCGATACCCCTTTGAGAGCGTGAATATTTCCGTAATAGGTGTGAATGTTTTTAATTTCTAGCATCAAACGATTTTCCAATACTTTCAGGCTTTAATTGACCTATTTCTATCAACACTCTATCAAAACACCGTTTTTAGATGCCTTCAGACCTTGTAGAGACTGACTTGCTACTTACAGTGTCGTTTAGTTGTTACCGCTATACAAGCAAGCTCGTCTATCAATATTCTAGCGCTGTAAGCATCCATAATAAAAATACACCCCCCTCTGACGGGGGTGTAAATTGATAATCAATTGAGTTGTACTTTAAACCCTCTCCGACCTAGTAGCTATTTTGTCTCACTCTCAATATACGCACAGTTCGATTGAGATGTTATTGCTTCACTGCCAGCGACGATCGGATTAAGTGAGCCATCATGCTGTACCAGTCCGAGACAGCATAGCTCAATCAATTTATCTACAGCCTGACTCATGTTACCTTGCGCCTTTAACAGGGCGATCGTCTTAGGCTTAAGTGTCAGGTTAACCCTGATAGCATTTTTACGATTTGCACCGGGTTTAAGGTTCTTAAGTGACTTAGGGTTTACTGACATAGTATTTTCCCCGTAGTGTTTAGATTTGATAAGTCGATCGCCCCGGCGTTGATTGTTGCCCCAGTTCCCGGTGTTATTGTTGCCATTGTTTATATATTTAGTAAATACACCCCCCTCTGACGGGGGTGTAAATCAAAAATGTACTTTAACTTTTAAAGCCAGAATTGCCAGCAATCCAGTTTTCCACTTTATCTAGTCGCTTTGACAAGAATTTAAGCTCTAATCGTAGCCTAACTCTTTCGGCTTCCGCTTCCTTAATTCCTATTGTTCATCAACTTAACCAGATACTCAAAGGAATTAAGGAAGCTATAACGCCAATTACTAAGAACAAGTCAATCTTAAAGCTGATATTTTGCATTAAGCAATTTCTCTACAATAATTACTCATTTTTCTTTTTAGCTAATTTACTTTTGTCTGTAAAAGTGCTGTTAATTGAAACCCTAGAACCTGCTGATGTTATAAAGTAGGAAGGTTTTTTAGTAGTCCCTGTAAAAGAGGTATTAATCCACAGGATTATTGCGGTTAAGCTCATGGTTGAGGGTACGCGAATCGTAACCTCTTTAATCGGTTTTTGTACACCCTTAATTTTGCGAGTGTAACCGCCCCCAGTTGGAACTTTGATAGCTCTACCGATAATTTTAGCATTATTGCTTTTTACGGTTCCCGCGCCCGCGCTGTTTGGAGTAACAGGTTTTGTACCAGTACCGCCCGTGCCGGCCTTCTTTTTTGGAACAAATAATGTAGCTCCTTCTAATGCCGTGCTAGTAGGTGTAATGCCAAAATGATTGACAAAATCTTCGCGAATCTTAAACTGTATATAACCAGTTGGATCGACTAGCGCAGCTACCGTTACAGATTGCGTTCCCGGTTTCTCCGCTGCTGCTGCAATTTCGTCATCTAAAGCTTTCTTAATCTCTGCTTGTGTCGGCATGGTTCATCTCCTTTTTTATTGAGTAAGTATCTCCCACAACAAAGCAAAATTGCGGTGAGAGATATTTTTTTAGTACACTGGGACGGCTTCTACAGCGGTACCTGTTGCGTTTATGTTTACCGTAATTGGAATATTCAGACTAACGCTTTTAGTACCCGCTACGTCATCCGTAATGTTAGAGGAGACAATTCTGCGAACAGTTACGCCAGGGGCTGCTGCTGCTACCGCAATAATTTGCGCGTTGGTTATCTCTTCGATAAGCTGCAATAATTGTCCTTCGAGGGTTGTAGCCGTTAAGGTTGCTATAGCTGCCATGTTTGTTTTTAGTTAATTTACTTTGTAATTTGAGATTACAATACATCAGAGCCTATTCAACCCTTGATAGAGTTGTCTAAACCCTATAGGTTCTGACAATTTTTTTCTTAAATTAGCAATTAATTTTCATTCTCAATATACATACAATAGGATTGAAATAAAATAATATGGCTGGCAAAAAGCACCCTGTTTAAAAGGTGCTTTATTGATTTACACCCCCGTCAGAGGGGGGTGTATTTCCTAAATGTGACTAGACACTGATTTTTGAATCCGCGTCTAATGCGACTTGGTGATACTTTTCTAGGATTTTTGTGATTGCTATCAGCGTTTAATTGTGTCAAAACCCGGTCTTAATAAAGCCATTAACACCGTTGTTCATATTGACAAGGGGGGGGGATTTACACGCTTCCAATCGCCCCTTCAACGCTATCTTATCCCCTTCTCTTTACATCCCATTTTATCCCTACCTTGTAATACATACCTCTGCTATATCACCATATAAATTTTACTTATCTGTCATTTTTAGGCACAAAAAAAAGCACCCTGTTATAGGTGCTTATTTGATTTACACCCCCGTCAGAGGGGGGTGTATTTCCTAAATGTGACTAGACTTCTATGATTTTTGCTTCCTCACTCACTCCTAGATAGTGTCTGAGAATGACATCTACACTGTTACCACAAGAGGTAGCTATGTGTAGTAATGCGTTGTTATTATGCTTGTTAGCGTTAGCTGTAAGCGTAATGTAAGTATGCCTGGTATGGTACAAGCTTAAGTAGGTTTCAAGCTTGCCATCCTCTACTAATTGAGAAACGATACCAGGGTAATAGTATGTTTTCTCTGTACCATCTGCTAACACATCGGTCAAGGTGTAGCCTAACCATCTTTTAGTGAGGCTAGATTGATTATGGTATTTACCAGATTTTGCGGGAAAAACTAGATTAGTGCTGCTTTCACTTTTTACCTTTAACAGTAACTCTTTTAATCGAGAATTGTTGCTAAAGTAAAAGATCCGTATCTCTCCCGTTTTTGTTTCTTTTACTTTTCTCGTAGTCTGTCCTAGCGATTTACTAAAAAGGATAGTACCGCGATCGAAGTCGATATTATTCCAATTAAGTGCTAGCGCTTCTGATGTACGGCAACCAGTGAGAAAGTAAAACTCAATCAACGGTGCATAAATTTTATCACTTGCTTTCTTGGACTCATAAAAACCTTTGATAATAGTATCGCGCTCTATTTTGGTAAAAGCACGTCTATCCAATTCTAAAGCTTTCTCATCCTGTACTTCGTGCCAGCTAACAAGTTCACCGTTAACAACCTTGTCAGCATATTTATCCTGAGTAGTTACGGTAGGCGTGCTGAATTTAGCCGACATAAAAGGGTTTTCAAGCGACTTCTTTATCATCCCTTTTGACTTGCAAAAATCAAAAGCTTGACTAAGCTCAGACAAAAGATAGGTTTTTTGTCTGATTGTTGTTGACGACAGTAGGGCGAAAATCTCAGTCTTACATTCACATGAAAGATTAGACAAACAGCGGTCAGAGTTTGTGTAACTTCGAGTGCTTTTATTCCATTTTTTGCCTTCTATTACGTTTGTAAATGTTCGGAAGGCCGTCGCAAAAGTAGTCTCTTGAACGGTTGTCACCTTCCATTCTAGGTATCGCTCCCACATTGCCCCTACTGTTATCTCAGGCTCGGGTTGCGCGATCAGTGCTGCTAGTGCTAGCTCGGCGGTGTATTTACTTCGTAGGCCGTATTTAGCAAAGCTAGGGTCAAACAACTGTTGCCAGTCTGGATGCTGTAAATCACCCTCTATACGGCAAGCTATAGCGATCGCCTTCTGCCAGTTCTCAGGGGTATCCTTCATCCCTAAGCCCTGATGTTTTCGCTTACCACCAAAAACGGGATTGTACTTGGTACTAAACTGCAAGCGTAGTGAACCGTTATCAGATTGCACCTTGACCGTAGTTGGAAGTGTCTGCGTTTTAGCGTACATATTGATTTTTCAATGTTCGGTAGGGTTTTCAGGCTTCTATCAACTTTCTATCAAAACACCTCAGTCGTGTTGTGTGTATCACTCGATAGAAGCCTGAAAACCAGCATGACATGGTTATTTACGAATTTTTTAATTTTTAGCATAATTGCTCTTTCTACCTTATCCTTTGTTATATCGTCCCGACTAAGTATAAAATTTTATTGCATTTATTGAAAATTAACCTTTTCTATAGTCAACCAGAGCATCTCGCGAACTTAAAATTATCTGCGTCTATCAGTGTTTATCTGCCTTAAATTTGCGGTTGACCGACTAATTGTATTAACCGTGAACATCATCTTCTTTTCCCAAATATGCCTCAATCACGCGAGGATCGGCGCGAACTTCTGCCGGAGTTCCCTCAGCAATTTTAGTACCGTACTCCATCACACTCACGCGATCGCTAATTCCCATCACCACCTTCATATCGTGTTCGATCAGCAAAATACTCAAATCCAACTCATCGCGAATCAAGTAAATAAACCGAGTTAAATCGGCCGTTTCATTCGGGTTCATTCCCGCCGTCGGTTCGTCCAAAAGTAACACTTTCGGATCGGAAGCCAAGGCCCTAGCAATTTCCAATCTGCGCTGGTCGCCGTAGGAAAGATTTTTTGCCAACTCCGGCGCTTTAGCAGCACCTAAACCGACAAAATCAAGCATAGTGAGCGCTTTTATTTTAGCTTCCCGTTCCTCAATCATCGCAGCCGGAGGGCGGAGGATTGCACCCAACAAACCTGTTTTCAATCGGCAGTGTCTACCTACTAAAACATTGTCCAGCACAGTCATGTTGTTAAACAAGCGGATATTTTGAAAAGTTCTAGCAATGCCGAAAGTTGTCAGGCGATCGGGCGGTAAACCCGTGATATTTTTATTTTCAAGTACCAACTGCCCCCCACTCGGTTTATAGATGCCCGTAAGCATATTAAAAAATGTGGTTTTTCCGGCACCGTTGGGGCCGATCAAACTGGCGATCGAGCCTTTTTCCAATGTTAAACTAACCTGGTTTACCGCCGTCAAACCGCCGAATTTCATTGTAAGTTGCTGTGCTTCTAGTAATGACATTTTGGTTGTATTTCCTAATATTAGTTAAGTTGTTATAGCTTGGATTCTATATAATACCAAATCCGCTCTGTTAAAGTGCGTCAGCTTGGCTGTGGTGGGATGCTCATTACCACACGGAAAGATTTGGGGATCGGAATGCGTTACAGAAAGTCTGGGGCTAAGCTTCATGACTGCGTTTCGGTTTAAGGTTTCCCCTTGAGTGTAAGGACAAAAAGGGTGGAAAATTAAATTACACTGGTAGTTTTTCATGGGGATCGGCTACTCTAGTAAGGGGTAGTGTAGAGGCCGAAACTATGATGAAGCTTGGTTGGCTGGTGCGATCGCGAAGCGTCTCCGCAGAAAAATCGCCAAACAACGACTTAGGAATCGGAAAAGTTACCGAGCTATCTTACTCTACAGCAACGGTTGAATACTTCTGCTCAATTGGGCAACGCCTTGAAAAAACCTTACCCTTAACTTCGCTTTATAGAGTTCAACTCCCGCCTCAGACACGATGCTACATCCAGCCAGAAAGCCAGGATACATGGATAATTGGCCGAATTTTTGACTGGGACGAAGACAAAGGTCAGTATCGAATCGATC
This sequence comes from Microcoleus sp. B4-D4, assembly GCF_036705185.1. Taxonomy (NCBI): domain Bacteria; kingdom Bacillati; phylum Cyanobacteriota; class Cyanophyceae; order Oscillatoriales; family Microcoleaceae; genus Microcoleus; species Microcoleus sp. B4-D4. The sequence continues at coordinate 57,571 of NZ_JAUBTX010000021.1, forward strand.
TACCCGATAAAAAGATAGCATTAGTTGCTGAACAGGAAATTTACGTTCGTTGCAACCTACCCATCGATGACCCCATCGAAACTCTAGCGATGAAAGGTCAGGAAACGCCCTACTTTCACGATCGACGTTTAGCTTTTGTCCAGTGTCTCATCGAACAACGCGCTGTCAGTCGCGGGATGACGGGGCTGATTTCTGCCAATATTGACCTTTATCCCCATCAAGTTGAAGTTGTCCGCCGCGTACTCGAAGACCCCATTCAACGTTACCTCTTAGCTGATGAAGTTGGACTGGGAAAGACGATCGAAGCAGGTGCTATTCTTCGCCAGTATCTCCTCGATCGACCGCAGGGACGTGCAGTGGTGCTAGTACCGCAATACCTGCGGGAACAGTGGCTTCAAGAATTAGAACATAAATTCTATCTCTCTGACTTGGACAATCGTGTCCAGGTACTTGCAGTTGAGGATGTCGATCGAGTCAGCCCGAATGCGGATTTAGGCTTTTTAATTTTAGATGAAGCGCATCACATCGCAGCAATGGCTACCTCTTCCGATGCGGTACAGCGCCGGCGTTTTGAAACTTGCAAACACCTCGCTCATAAAAGCGATCGCCTACTTCTATTATCTGCAACTCCAGTTCTCAATCACGAGCAAGATTTCCTGGCGATGCTGCACTTACTCGATCCGAGCACCTACCAACTTGATGATTTAGAAGGTTTTCGTGCGAGGGTGAAAAACCGCCAACAAATTGGTCGAGTTTTACTCTCATTTAAAGAGAAAGCAAATCCGTTTGTGCTTAAAACTAACCTCAACCAACTGCGAAACCTTTTTGCTGAAGATAAATATCTGCTAAATCTCGTAGACGAATTACAAAATTGTTTGCTTTCTAAAGAAACACTCCCGGCCGATCGAGATCGAATTGTGCGATCGATTCGCACCCACATCAGCGACACCTATCGGTTACACCGTCGAATGCTCCGCAACCGTCGCGCTGCGGTGGAAGATGTAATTTTTGCCCGAAATGTGACACCAAAAGTAGAGTATGACTTAGATGAGCGATCGCCCGAAATTCACGAACTAATCGACGAATGGCGCACAGTCGCTCCTAACCAACAACAATATCAGCAAATTTTTCTACTTTTATTCCGTGCTAGCGGGACTTGGTTAGGGATTTTAGCGCAAGTGCTGGAAACCCGTTTAAGCGGCATCTCCGATTCTGCCTTGATTCAAGAATTTGGTGCTGATAATATCCGCATTCTGACAGAAACCCCTAAATTTTCTGGGGAAGAACAGATTTTGCAATCTTTACTAAGAATTATTCAGCAACCTTCAGAAGAAGGAACTCGCCTCGAATTACTAAAGATAGTGATACTGTATCATCTTTCAGAGACTTTTAAACTTCAATCTTATCGCAGCAACCTTCATAAATTGCTCGAACAGGTGCAACAGCAAATTCGCAGACCGATATCGGGAACTCCCCTACCTAAAATTGTCATTTTCACCAGTTTTGCCCAAACAGGCGCTGAAATTTTCCGGTGCTTATCAGATACCTTTGGTCAGGCATCTGTAGCTAGCCATCAATTAGGACAGTCTCGTTCTCATGTTGAGAAAAGCCTCAACCAGTTCAAAAATGACCGAAATTGTTTTATCCTTGTTTGCGATTCCTCTGCTGAAGAAGGTCGGAACTTTCAATTTGTTGATTGGATGATTCATTTCGAGCTTCCCTGGTCGCCAAATCGTTTAGAACAAAGGATTGGTAGGATCGATCGCATTGGTCGCCCTTTAAATGTTCAATTTACAGTATTCGCAGGCTCAGACTTAGAAGATAGCCCTCACGATGCTTGGTATCAATTATTAAAAGACGGTTTCGGCATCTTTCATCAATCAATTGCCAGTCTCCAGTTTTATGTAGATGAAAAACTACCAGGACTGCTAACCACTATGTTTCAATCTGGTGCTAGTGGACTATTGGAAATGATAGGGACTATCCAACAAGAAATTGCTGAAGAACAGGTAAAAATTAGCGAACAAAACGCTTTAGATGAAATAGATGCCCAGGATGAAAACGCTACCCAATATTTTCAAATTTTAGATGATTATGATGCTCGCCATCAGGAAATTAAACTAGCAACAGAAGACTGGATATGTCAAGCACTGCAATTCAAACAAATTGACGATCCCAATTTAGAAAAAGTAGGGCGTTATCAACCTACTAAGCGCACTCTAATTCCCATCCACGATCTGCAAACTCGCTTTGCTGCTTATGCACAACCTTCTGGTACTTATAACCGGAGAATATCAACTAAATATCCTGGTGTCAATCTCTACCGTATTGGGGAAGGATTTGTGGAAGCACTAGCATCTTATATCCATTGGGATGACAGGGGTCAAGCATTTGCTCTATGGCGGTGCGATCGATCTTGGGATGCTGGGGAAGGGATGGAATGGTTGGGTTTTCGCTTTAATTATGTAGTCGAGGCTGATTTGGAATTAGCCCAGCAAGTTTCAACAGATTTTGAGCTGGAGCGAAGTAGATTTGTATCTGTGAAACGGCGCGCTGATGCGTTATTTCCTCCAATCCTAGAGACAATTTTTATTGATGCTCGCTACGAACCAATGAGCATTGTTGAAGATGAAGCTGTTTTGAAGATTCTGCAAGGTTCGTACAAGGGTAAAAGTTCTCATCCCTGCCGAGATTATAATTTAGCAAAAAGTCGATTATCGGTTCTCAATGAGTTTGTTGATGAGAGTAACTGGTCTGATTTGTGCAGTCAGGCGCGTGAGACTTCGGAAATACTGTTGCGCGATCGCACTTCTTTCATCGAACTCTGCGAACAGCGCGCCCGAATCGCCGACCAGAAACTAGGAAATAGACTAGACCAACTGCGGCTGCGCCTCAACCGAATGGCTGAAAGCGAACAAACTTCGCACTCTTTACTAGCAAAAGAAGTCAACATAGAAACTGCGTTAAGTCAAGCTATTTTAGAAGGAATTCGCCATCCGCGAATCAAGCTTGATTCTGTAGGATTCATTGTAGTTTCTGGGCGACCTCCGGTTGAATCTCAGGAAGGGGGAGATGAGTGATGGCTGATTCTTTTCAAAAGCTCAGAGAAATTCTCCAAATAGGTAAGATTCCTGCCGATATAAGTCAATTTTCAGAAGTCGGTTACAGGCGCTTGCTGGAAACTTTGGATGCTGCGGGAACTTCTTATGCGCCGGGAATGGGAGATATTGCGGCTCTGATCCGTCAGGTTCTGCGGCGGGAATACGAGCAAAAGGGCGGGATACCCCCAACTTTGAAAGTACCTCGGACTTCTCTTTTTCCCGATCGCGAAATGTGGCAACAAAGCGGTATCGATATTTTGATCGAAGGTGCGGATTACTATCTGATTAGCGCTCACCCTTGGCAGCCTGATTGGCTAAATTTTTCCGCACAATATCCCCCAGATAAACCCGTATTTGATGAGAAAAAACGCCGCAATTACGAGTCAGTAGAGGGAGATCCGTTTCTGGAATTGGTGGATAGGAAAAATTACCGGAGTGTGGGACAGCGCGAGGCAATTCGTGCTGTTTTAACTGCTCCTGACAATTCGACACTAGCGATTAATCTGCCTACTGGATCGGGGAAAAGTCTTTGCGCTCAACTGCCGGCGCTGGTGCGATCACAAAATGCTGGTGTAACAGTTGTTGTAGTACCAACTACAGCACTAGCCCTTGACCAAGAACGAGCTTTAAAACCTTTTGTGAACCATGCCACTGCCTATAATGGCGACGAGTTTGGGCAAGAACAAGAGAGACGACAGGAAATTCGCGATCGCATTCGCAAGGGCACCCAGCGAATCGTTTTCACCTCACCCGAAAGCTTGATGAATTCTCTCGCACCTGCTCTTTACGAAGCAGCAAAATCAGAAATGCTGCGGTATTTCGTAATAGATGAAGCGCATATCGTCGAGCAGTGGGGCGATAAATTTCGCACAAAATTTCAAGAACTTCCAGGCTTGCGAAGAGATTTGTTGCGCTTAACTTCTTTTACAACTTTATTGCTGACAGCCACCTTAACAGAATCCTGTTTAGATACCCTAGAAACTTTATTTGGGCAACCCGGCCCTTTTCAAGTAATATCTGCCGTACAGTTGCGGCCGGAACCGTCTTACTGGTTTGCTTTGTGTCAAAGTGAAGAAGTCAGGAAACAGCGATTAATTGAAGCAGTTTATCATCTTCCCCGCCCTCTGATTGTTTACGCCACAACGCGCCAAGATGTGAATCGATGGAAACAGGAGTTATTGTTTGCTGGATTCAAACGGTGTGCGATGATGACCGGGGAATCCAGTTCAGAAGAACGCTCTCAACTGATTGAAGACTTGCGCGAGAGACGAGTTGATATAGTTGTTGCGACTTCTGCTTTCGGCTTGGGTGTGGATCAGTCAGATATTCGAGCCGTGCTTCATGTCTGCATCCCCGAAACTATCGATCGCTTTTATCAAGAAGTGGGTCGAGGAGGTCGAGACGGCAAAGCAGCAATCTCGCTCACCTTACATACCAATGAAGACTTAGAGATTGCCAAATCGCTTAATGACAAATCTGCCATAACGATCGATCGGGGTTTTCAGCGGTGGAAAAGTATGTTTTTGAGGAAAGAAATTCTTCCCGATGGGCGGTTTCGCGTTCCCGTCAATATTCCTCCATCCTTACAACCAGGAGACATTGACATGAACAGCCAACAGAATCAGGCTTGGAACATCCGCACTTTAACGCTGATGAGTCGATCGGGTTTAATCGATTTTGATGCCGATGAACCGCCGCGAAGAAGAAATTTTAAATCGGAAGCAGCTTATAACGAAGCTTGGGAACTGCACAGAGAGTCCCGGTTCATCCGCATCCGAGATGAATCGCATCTGAATCGTCAAACTTGGGAACATAAAGTAGAGCCAATTCGCCAGCAGCGCCAAAACTGGAGCTATAAAAACCTGCAATTAATGCGCGAGGTTTTGCGGCCGAAACGCTGTATTTCCGAAATCTTTGCGGAAGCTTACACTATTCCCGCCCGTGTAGTGCCAGAACCGAGAAAACTGGTCAGAGTTTCTCCCGCTTGCGGTGGATGTCCTGTTTGCAGAAAAAACAGGGAACCAGAGTTTTCGGGAATTATGCCTGCGCCATTACCTGTATGGCAAAAACCGAATTTTTTTGTAGGTGAAGAACTAAAACGATTGCTAGGAGGAAATAAATTAATGCTAGTTTTCTATGAGTCTCTTGAAGCTCAAAGCTGGCAACTCAAAAGCCCTAAACTTTTTAACTGGTTAATCGAGCAGGGAATTAATAATCTTGTTGTGGCTGATGAATTTCAGAGTATATTGATAGGAGCAACCAATGGAATGGCCAATGGTAGATTTGTGTTTTGGAAATACGAACCCATGCTGATGCCGCGCATTCCCACCCTGATATTTCATCCGCCCGGAAAGGCTATCCCTCACAACTATCTGTCACCAAACAGAAATTATGAGGCGCCGCTGATTATCGTGCTTCCTGTCGATACACCCGATCCGAGCCGCGATGACCGCAAGCTGATTGATATTTTTCCTGGGAAAGTTTTTATGTTTGACCACTTTTGCAGGGAGGTTAATTTATGAGCGTCTTAAAAACTGCTTTGGCTACTCCTAGCAGAATGCGAGGAATATTTAGATATTTACTTGAAGCACCCAAACAGCGCGAAAACAAAGAAAAACTCACTCGGCTGCTTTCTCCAGATGAATTGTCAGAAGGGAGAAACAAAAGTGCCGAACATCCGATGTTTGATGCTGCACTGCGAGAAAGCATAAAATGTCGCTTATTAATCGCAGACAATGATGATATTGCTATAAATTTTGAGCTTCCCGAAGCATCTCGACATCCTAAAATGGGTGATAAATTGTTACCCGATACGCTGGTACAGCTATTGTTTGCTTCTGATAACGAAGATGAAGAAGATTTAGGTCGGTTAATAGCATGGTATTTAGCACAGGATATTTATGATGCTCCCGGTACATGGCAAGAAGTAGAACAGCGTGTCGCAGAGCAGGGAGTTGCTGAGTCTTTAGATTTGAAAATATCCAGCAATAGTTTGTTTGGTCAAGTCGAGGACTGGATGTGTTATTTAGGGTTTGCTTGGGGTCATGCTTCAGATTCCAACAAAAAACTTGTTGTGGCTGAGCCAACTGCTTATCTCAGACGAAATTTAAAGGATTTATTTCAAGGAGAAGCAAAAGCTAAACTTTCAATTCGAGATTTTATCGATCGTCTAGCTAAAAAGTGTCCTCTGTTTGAAACTGGAAAATTTCGAGAACAGGTTGAAGAAAAAATTGGGGGTCGCTTACCCAATCATTTATCAACTAGCACGGCTTTTGCTTTATTCCGCCTTCAGGATGATAAGTGCATCCAGCTTATAAAAGAGTCTGATGCCGATTTATTCATCTTTCCAAGTGGTGACAAAGAAGCAGGATTTTCTCATATTATTTGGACGGGAGTAGAACGATGACTTTTACAAAATTTGTTTGCTGGGATGTCGATCGGGTTCGTCGCGTAATGGGTGTGGAGGCTACGCAAACTCCAGATAGTATATTTCTGGCAACTCACCATCCAATTGCCATGTACCGCCAGGAACTTATCGATGCACCGTCGCGTGTTACCTACAGTGAGGAACAATTTCTGAAAGACTTTCTCGCTGAACAAGATTTCGCTTTCGTGCCAGTTTTAGGAAGTTCCGGGACGGGAAAATCTCACCTGATTCGCTGGCTAGCTGCGAATATTGAATCGACCCAAAAGCGCCGAGTTTTGCTCATACCCAAAATAGGAACGAATCTCAAAGATATTATCAGTTTAATATTAGAAGGGATGGCAGGAGCCAGTTTTGATGAATACCGGCAGCGTTTAAATCGAGCCACTAGCAGCTTGACAGAAGCGCAAGCGCGGGAACAACTTCTGAATCAGCTTGCGGCTGCTGTTGGCCCAAATGGTCGGGGCGATCGCACAAAACTGTCGGACGTGGAAGATTACCTAGTTGGTGCTGTTGATTCTTTTCTATACGATCCATTTTTCCGAAAAGAATACTGGCTAAAGGATGGGGGTATTATCCATCAATTAGTTATCCACATTCTCGGACAGCGAGATACGGTAGAAGTTGTGGAAGAACGGAGGCATTTTTCGCTAAATGACTTGCCTCTCAATGTTTTAAACTTGCAAAAAGCTGGGCAGTCGGCGCGGGAATTTTATAGCTTACTGATCGGCGATGAGGATACTCAAACAGCAACTGTACATTGGTTGAATCGACATTTAGATGAAGCCATAGCTCAGGTTTTGAGCCTGGGGCGCGCAGATTTACAAAGATTAATGGGGGAAGTTCGTGAAACTTTAGCAGAACAAGGAATAGAGTTAGTTTTGCTGATTGAAGATTTTGCTAAATTGCAAGGCATCGATCGCGAAGTTTTAGAAGCTGTTTTAGCACAACCTCAACAAGCGGGTGGCAAACATTTGTGCGCGATCCGAACGGCGCTAGCTTGTACTACGGGCTATTTTGACAGTCTGAGGTTAGATACTGTAAAACAGCGGATTACTTTTAGCGTTAATCTTGACCTTGGCACAGTTGGCGAACAATCTTTAGTGAATTATGCAGATATCAAACAATTTGTGGGTCGATATCTCAACGCGGTGCGTTTGGAGGATAAAACAATTCAAAATTGGTGGGCTGACTCTCGCAATCGCGAAGGTGCGGATCGAGACTCTCTACCTAGTGCTTGCAATGAATGCGAACATAAATTAGCTTGTCATACAGGTTTTTCAGAAGCAGACGGTTTGGGTTTGTATCCTTTTACGCCTGAAGGATTAGAACAAATGCTTTCTAGAGTCAATCCCGGCAATTTTAACCCTCGGATTTTGATTAAAGATGTTCTTAAGTGGACGTTAGAAAATTCTGCTGCTGATATCGAGGGCGGAGAGTTTCCTGCTATTTCTGTGCGAGAACACTTTGGCAAGATGCGGCTGAGTGCAATTGTTCAGGGAGATATTCAAGCGAAAGATCCAGAAAATTGCGATCGCCGCCAGATTCTCCTAGATTTGTGGACGGATAGTAACGAGCTTTGTGATTTGCACCCAGAAGTTCACTCTGCATTTGATATTCCGGCGCTGGGCGTGAAGGTTCAGCCTACAAAAAAATCCTCATCTATTTCGGGTGCTAAAGAGTCTAGGTCTGCTGTTAGTAAGTATCAAGTTGAGTCACAATCTCAAACTAAAAAAAATCTGGCAGCAGCCGGACAAGTTCCCGACAAGCTGACTAGGCAAAAAGAATTTCTTGATAGGTGGAACAACACTCAAGAAAGTTTCCCGCAAGATATCGCTGGGGAACTGCGGCCGTTGATTTACTCAGCTATCGGCGAGCGGATCGAATGGGATACGGAAATGCTGCTTAAGGGGGTTTTTGCTAGTAGTGGGACGACATATTTTAAAAGTAGAAATATTACTTTTTATAGTCGAAAAGTGACGAGGGAGACGATTTCTGGAGTTAAACTATCTCTTCCTCTGAATCCTGATGATGCAGATGAGTTTCGGGAAACGGCGATCGCCTTTCAAGGTATTTTGCAATACAACCATTACAAGCATTGGAAGTTCCCCGATGGATCTCGCTACTTTCGCACCTACGCCAAACAACTGGAAAAATGGAGTCAATATGTAGTTGAGCAAATTCGCCTGTATCCCCGCGAGTCTGGGGAACCCTGGAACCCTGTACCTGCTGCAGTTGAGCTACTGGCGATCGCCGCCACAATGGCAGGACATTCTACCAATTCTACTGAAAATTCGATCAATGCTTTGTTTCTCAAACTAGAGCCCAAAGATTTAGAAAATCGTTCAGCTACTTGGAAAAAGCTATTTGGTACTTTACAAAAACACCGCCAAGCTTTACTAGACATTGTTAGGAGTCGAACCGCTTGCACGAAAGGAAGTTCTACACAATTTCAAATTATTGATACTGTTCAAATTTTAGAACCTTTGAAGCAGGTTAGCAAATCTTGGCAGCCTCAATCTGAAATTCCGGCTGATGTTCGGGAGAAGTTCTCGGAAATTGATAAAGCGCGTCAAGCGGTGGATGAATTGCTAGAAAAAGCGATTCAAGAAGAGTGCGATCGGCAACTCGCTGTTTATTATTCTTTAGTATCTGAACTAGGAGAAGATATCAATAAAAAGGATGTTTATGATGTTGTAAAACAGGCAATGGAGCGAGCAAGCGACGCTGCTGTATTTCGGGGAAGGAAGAGTTTCGATGACCTAACATCTGTCTTGAAACAGTTTAAGGCGATCGGGCTTTCTAGCTATGTAGATACCCTGAAACGCTTGCAAATTGAAAAAGATAGTCCAGACATTCAACCTGGGAAGCTGCTGAAGTATCTCAGCGAAAATCATCAAAAAGCAATGACAGAATCTGCCGAATTTCTCAATAGTACCAATAATTTTCTTGATGCTTCTCTAACCGAGGTCAATAACCGGATTGAGGAGTTAGAAGTGTCAGGCGGTGGAACAGTAGAATCGAGCCATAGAGCTATTCAAGATGGATTGGCTAAACTGCGGAATCTAATTACTGAGGTTAAAGGATAGACAATATGCTTCTAGAAAAATCCTATCAATTGAGTGAGTTGTCTCAAAAGACAATTAATCTTCGGAAGTATGCAGAGAATTATCAAGGGTTTCAATCTCGACAAAAACAGATCGAGCAAGCTGTCACTGGAACTCTACTTTTTGTGCAATCTTTGAGAGCTTTTCGCGAAAGAGGAATTGCCAATTTTGATTTAACTCAAAAGGCTGAGATTTTGCTGACATTTATTGCTAATGTTGAGGCAGAATTTAAAAAAAATCCTGAGTGGATTATAGACAATGAAAATTTCAACAGAAATAATTTTGACTCTCGGGTAAAGGACTTACAAAAAGCTCTGAGAGAGCAATTGAGTCAAGCTTGGGGGCTGTACCGAACTGAAAATATGCCGAACACGAATAAGGAATTCCTGAATGTGCTGGATAAAGTTTCGGCATTTAAGCCAACTGTCCAACGGATTAGAAGTTTAGATTCGCAAATTCAGGACTCAAACTCAATTCCCCAAAGCAGTGAGGATTTTGATAAAGTCGATCGGCTAATTGAGCAATTAAAGCAGTGCTGGGAGGGCTTAAATTCTGATGAGGTTCCTGAAGCAGTGCTTCGTTTTGTGAAAGAGGCTGCTAATGAGGGTGCTACCCTGGGACTTTTAACGCCAGAGGTAAAAGATTGGTTGACTAAACATGGTCTGATTGATTCTTTACGAATTCGCTTGACCTAATAAATGGTTTGCGATTGTCCAAGAAATCACTGACGCACCCTCCTGCATTTTATAGCGTACAGACAAAGTGCGATCGTCTTTGCTTTGATAAGGTGCGTCAGCAGCAAATTGTTTGAGTGGAGTCAAATCTCTTGACTGACACACCCTACTGCATTTTCTAACGTACAAACAAAATAGAACTTAAAAAGATTAGATTCTAGCGAACGGCCAGGGCGATATTGTGCGTGTAAATCGGCAGTCGAAAAGTTTTCAATAACTTTGAGATTGAGTTCGTCAGCCAAAGTAGCAATGTTTTCAAACCCAGTAATCCACGGTGCATACATACTTTCGTATTTATCTATGTAATCATTGATATCTTGGTAGCCCGTCGTCCTCAAAATCACCCGCTCTGACATATAATCAAAGGACAATCGAAAACTCTTCACATTGTCACGAATTTGTTCCAACGTCAATATTACATCTTTTTTGGCAAGCAAGGTTGTGTTGCCTTCCCACAAAAAATATGTCGGCCGCTCGAAATCCAATTCACTCTCTTTCAGTAAAGCTATTAAACCATCTTTGATGTAATCTCCGGGAATGTAGCGAACATTGGCGCTAATTTTGTTGGCTTTGAGAGTTTCTTCTTTTAATTCAAGAGTGTCGCTGTCGTCTATTTCAAAATAAGTGACTTTTTCTCCATTGATTCTGGCAGCGCGAGTGTCTAAACCAGAACCTAAAATAACTACTTGCTTGCAACCTCCTAAAATTTGATTTGACAAAACGTCATCAAAATACTTAGTCTGCAACTTGATCATTTCTTTAGTGGCGGGAGAGTTTTGAGCTATTTTGTCTGCGATTTCTTTGGTTTTCTCATTCAGCCATATTTTTACTACATTATCAGTGTAAATAGGAATTTTTTCTTGATTTTCTTCCGCTCTAAATTCCGCAACGATAAAAGCAGTACCAGTTACATTGTTGTTCATGGCAAATTTTTCAGCTTTACTATTGACTTCTGGCATCTGCTAAAGATTCATTGCTCGCTTCACTATCTGAATGCAATTCAGCTTGGTGAATCTTATCGGGAATCAGCCCCTCGGGCCGCACGATCATCATGACAACGAGAGTTAAACCAAATAGAAATAAACGCATTTGAATCGGATCTAAACTGGTGGCTAGAAAGTCTGCTAACTGGGGAATTGCAATTCTGGGAAGTACAAAAGTATTCAGGAAACCTTTGAGGACTTGGGCGAGTTGGGGCAGATAAAGCCGATCGGCAGACATGATAATGATAGCGCCTAAAATCACCCCGGTCATGTTGCCCAAACCGCCTAAAATCACCATGCACAGGATAATCACCGAGACTGAAAAATCGAATACGCTGGGAAAAATTGCGCTGATATAGGCGGCATAAAATGCGCCTGCAAACCCCGAAAATGTCGCTCCCATCGCAAAAGCCGAAAGTTTTGTTTTGACTAGGTTAATGCCCATCGCGCTAGCCGCCAATTCATCTTCGCGCATGGCATTCCATGCCCGTCCCAAGCGGGAATCTCGCAGGCGCGAAATCATGAAGTAAGCGAAGACAACTAACAGCAAAATTAGATAATACCAGGGAAAGTAGTTGCCGGTGCTGAAAGTGCCGACGATGGGGAGAGATGGCCGCCCGATCGGGTTAATTCCCGCTTCGCCGCCGGTGAGGTTAAAAGGTCGATCGCACCCAACGAGACACAGCACTAACTCAGGTTTCCCCAACACCGAAGCAACAATCTTCGAGATTGGTTCGTCGATCCGAATCGCGGTTAAATTCCTAAAGACAACCGGGATAATTTCACCAAAACCGAGGGTAACAATCGCCAAATAATCGCCCTTGAGTCGCAGGGTGGGAATACCCAGGATAACGCCCGCAATGCCAGCTACACCAGCGGCGATCGGCAAAACGATCCAAAAATTCCAAGCAATATTTACCTGCCCGGAAGATAGCAAAGCCGTCGTGTAAGCGCCGATCGCAAAAAACGCCGCATATCCCAAATCCAACAAACCCGCAAAACCGACAGTAATATTCAAACCCAGCGCCAGCATAATAAAGATTTGAATTTGCACGATTGTAGCAATCCAACCCGTCTCAGCCAGACTGTCGATATAGGGAAAAAGTATCAGAATAAAAGCCAAAGTTACTAAAGTTGCTTGCCGCTGCTTTTCAAGCTGCAAAACCTCCAAAGCACCCATTAAAGCCATCAAAGTTGCGATCGCCAAACGGTCAATAGAGGGAAAAAGTATCAGAATAAAAGCCAAAGTTACTAAAGTTACTGGTCGCTGCTTTTCGGGTGGCAAACCCTGCACAGCAGCCGTCAAAGTTGCGATCGTCAAACTGCAAATCCCGTACAGCAGCGTCGTCGGCAAAGCCACAGCAGATTGACCAGAAAAAGGTCTAATCAAAACCCCTTCTACCACACTCGCAACTAACAGCCAAACTCCCAATCCCAATCCCGCTAAACTGCCGATCGCAGCACCCCTTTTTGGGCTGTAAACCTTCTGATCCCGACAGCTAATAAAGCCCGCCGCCGTACCCATCAGCCAGCCGATCACGGTGCCGCTCCAACCGCCGAATAACAGAACAGTCAAAGAGCCGATCGCCCCTAAAATACCAGTCGATTTAATTGCTTTAATTATTTTTTTTGACATAGGAAGAAGTTATTAGTCATTAGTCAGTAGTTAGATGAAAGAATGCTAGGAATCGCAGTTATAGATGCGACTGACGCGGGTCGTGCCAAATTCTGCCTCAATGAATGTGAGCGACTGCTTATCGTGGAAACGGTCGATCGGGCTAGCTACAGTTTAGAGTCTTGTGAGTTCGATTATTGCACCAAAAGTGACGAAACTTCAAATATACTGGAACTGTTACCCCAACACGCTTCAAACGGGCGATCGCTATATGGTACAAGCACCTCAAAAAACTATCACCCTGGACGAGTTTTTGCAACTCCCAGAAACCAAACCCGCTAGCGAATACATCAAAGGTGCGATCGTCCAAAAACCTATGCCACAAGGAAAACACAGTACAATTCAGGGAGAACTCATCACGACGGTTAATGCAGCGGGTAAACCTCAGCGGATTGCTTGGGCATTTCCAGAACTTCGCTGCACTTTTGGCGGACGTTCTATTGTTCCAGATGTCGCGATTTTTGTTTGGAATCGCATTCCCCTAGATGCTGACGGCGAAATTGCCAATACATTTAACGCTCACCCAGACTGGACAATCGAAATTTTGTCCCCCGGCCAAAGCCAAACCAAAGTCACCCACAATATTTTGCACTGTTTGAATGCCGGTTGTCAGATGGGTTGGTTGCTCGATCCCGATGAAAAAACCATTTTAGCCTATCCCGCAAGACAGCAACCGATTTCATTGCAAGAACCGACAGATATACTTCCGGTTCCCGAATTTATGGGGGAAATGCAGTTGACTTTAGGCGAAGTTTTTGGCTGGCTCAAACCTGGCTTTAGTATCGAACCGAAAATAGTGGAATCGAGTCAATAATAGGCCGCGCATACTCATTTCTCAATTTACGCACTACGCTGCTCAGTGCGATTTTCCTCAAGGGCGATCGGGATTAGTTGAACTTCCAATCGCTGATTGAGCGCACGCGCAATTTTTTGCAGCATTAAAAGCGAATGTTCCTCATACTCAGCATCTTCAAGCTCCGCAATCACCGACTGTTTTGTCCCAATGCGATCGGCAAGTTGCTGTTGGGTCAATCCTGCTTGCGTCCGAACACGATAAATCAGTTGTGCAAGTTCTGCATTGAAAGAGGATTCCTTAATCATTTCCTCCATTTCAGAATCTTCAGATGTCATTTGTTGAAGGATCTTCAGTGCATCATTCGTGTTCGCCATCTTCTGTTTCCTGCAGGTAGGATCGATCGCACTTTTTAGGCGATCGCAAATCCCGTATGTTTGCGTACTTCCGGCGAATGAAACGCCAAAACAATGCAGTTTTCAGGAACCCCACCCTCCAGTAATTCATCGGTAATGCCATCTTCAATACCGTCATAATGAATCCACAGTTTGCCGTTCCGAATTTCAACGTGAACTACAGCACCATGAATGCGTTTGCGGTCTTGCCAACCTTCGTGCATCAACATAAAATGATTGCGGTCTTGGCTGACAATCACATAGCTACTAATGTCGCCGTATCTGTACGGCAAATTAGCATAGTAAGACAATATTTGATAGATTAAGTCCCGGTAGTCGTCTAGTTTATCCATTTTGTAATAACCTCCTTAACTGGATCTACCACAATGAGTTTTATTCCCCTATCTTCGAGAACAACTTGCACGATTTCCTCCGCAAAAAAAGTAGAATAAACTTCTTCAACAATTGCTAGATATAGCGTGCGCTCTGGATCTAATCTAGATAAGAGTGTTAAGTATAAAGTATATTTCCCGATCGCATTTCCCAAATCTTTTACTGGAGATTTGCCGATAAAACTTTTGATTTCAACAGCAATTATTGTTCCCTTGCGTTCAGCAGCTAGCAACTTTTTAGCTCCTAAGTCTACTAAAACACCGCGCAAGCCAAGCCGTAGAGGGAAAGGATCGTCTGTAATTATCCACCCATCCTTTTCTAAAGCAGTCCTTACATTATAATGATAAATGTCTTTTGCCATTATTTCAACCCTGCACCTTCAAACCTTCTCCTGAACATTCTCACCCAACAAACCCCCAGGCCGAAAAGCCAAAATCACCACCAAAACCCCAAACACCCAAGCATTAGTCCAGCGGCTCGACAAATACTGATCGCTCAAAGACGAAAGCACCCCAATCAAAACCCCTCCTAACATCGCCCCTACAATATTGCCAATTCCCCCCAAAACCGCCGCCGTAAAAGCCCTCAAACCCGCCGTAAAACCCATCGTAAATACGATCGTATTATTGTACAAACCAACCAAAATTCCAGCAGAACCAGCCAAAGCTCCCCCGATCAAAAAAGTCAGAGCAATAATCTGATCCACATTAATCCCCATAATCTTAGCAGCATCGCGGCTTTGAGCAGTTGCCCGCATCGCCTTTCCCAGACGAGTGTACTGCACAAACACATGAAGCAAAACCATCAATACAACCGCCACCACCAACACAATTAAATCTTTCGTAGTAAATACAATACTGGTTTCAATTCCCAAAAATTTGAGAATATCAACTCTGGGTAACAAATCGGGAAAACTTTTCGGAGCAGCCGAATTAGAACCCATCACTGGAATAAAAGCTTTCAAACCTCCCCAAAACAACCCCATATTTTGGAAAATGAAGGAAACCCCGATCGCCGAAATTAAAGGAGCCAAACGCGGAGCATTCCTCAAAGGTCGATAAGCGTACTTTTCCACAACAATATTCAGCCCAGCACAAAACGCCGAACATACAATTAAAGCGACTAACATCACCGGTATAGCCACAGCTAAAGGTGCGCCGTCTTGAATGCCAAAAGCCCCGAACACAGTTAGGGCAGCAAAAGCACCCAACATATACAAATCGCCGTGAGCAAAATTGATTAATTCAATAATGCCGTAAACCATCGTATAACCCAAAGCAATAATCGCAATCAGCGCCCCGTTGACCAAACCAACTAATAATTGTTGAATCAAAACTTCAGGGTTGCTGGCTATTTCTCCAATAATTTTGGGCAAGTCAAATCCGGCGATCGGCCCTAACAACAAAACTATATAAGCTACACCTAGATATAATAGAATACTTTTCCAGTTTTTCATAATTATTCGTAATTGGGCATTGAAAATTGGGCATTAGGAACATTCATTCTACTTGTTTCTAGGCAGATATTAGAAACGCGGATTCGGAGGCTCTACCTCCAATTTTTCGGATCGGAAAGTCCAGCAGACCAAGAGTGACATTGGTTCCTAGGCTCTGCTTAGGAACCAGTTAAAATCACTACAGTCAACAGTCAACAGTCAACTGACAACAGTCAACTGACAACAGTCAACTGACTAATTATTCCGTTTTGAGGGCGCTCACAAACTCCCACTTGCCATCTTTAACAACATTTCCTGACATTACAGTCAAGCTCGTGTCGCCGTTAGCGTCAAAACTCCAATTGCCGAGTACCCCATTAAAATCCTTAGTTGCCAAGACAGCATCGCGGATCGCAGCGCGGTCATTTTTGCAGACTTTATTAATTGCGGCGATCGCCACTTTAGCAGATTCATAAGCGTAAGCTGTATAAGCTTCCGGTTCAGCATTAAATTTTGCCTTGTAACTTGCGTACCACTTGGCCCCCTCACCAGTCAATTCTTTAGCAGGCAAGCCGCCAAAAGTAGCGTAAACACCTTCGCCATCTTTGCCTGCTGCGTCAATTAAAGCTTGATCTTTGATACCGTCGGGCCCCATGAACTTAACTGCATCAGCCGCCATCCCGACATTTCTCATGTCTTTAATTATTTGTCCCGTGTTGCTCTGAGTAGTGCCACCGAAGTAAATCATGTCTGGATTTAAAGCTTTGATCTTATTCATTAACGCCTTGTAGTCGCTAGCTTTAATATCAATTCCCTCCCGACCCAAGACTTGAATTCCCAACTTTTTAGCCGTTGCTTCAAAAACGTCAGCGATACCTTTCCCGTAGAGTTCTTGATCGTCGAGAATGAAGACTTTTTGTACGCCTAAAGATTTCGCCCAATTTCCAGCAACAGAGCCTTGAAGGTCATCAGCAGGGACAACGCGGGTGAAATTGCGAGTGCCTGCAGGATAATAAACGTTGGGTTCTTTGGGCTCGCCTGTTCCTGGTTTAGTCAGTCCCGGATAAGTGTTTGCCGGACTGATCATCACGATGTTAGCTTGGTTGAGCACGGGAATGGAAAGTTTGGCTGCACCGGAGTTGTAGTGACCGATAGCGGCAACTACCGAACCGTCAGCAACGGCTTTGTTCGAGTTGGAGGTTACTTGGGCCGGGTCCCATTTGCCGGCGGCGGCGGTGGCGTCATCGAGCACTTCGTATTCGATTTTGATTTTGCCGTCGCAAGCTTTGGAGTCGGTTTCGGCGAGTGCTTGTTTGATGCCGTTGACCATTGTTTGAGATTGACCCAAGGCGCTGCCTGTCATGGGGAGCATGGAGACAATTTTGACAGTATTTGCGTCTCCGGGGGCGCTGACTGCGACGGGAGAGGCTCCGGGACTGCTTCCAGTGGCGGTGGGTGCTTGAGGATTTTGACAGCTAGCGCACAGAGAGGCTATGCCGGCGGCGAGGAGTATTGTCCGCAATCGGGCCGCGCCCGGATTCTGGGTTGAGTTGGTTGTTGAGTGTGTGGCACTGTTGCCCCCTGATTTCTGGGAAAAGTTCATAGGTTGGTTTGTTTGTTGCTTGCGTCTTTGCATATTTTCACTCTGTAAGTCTGTAAGTCAAGAGTTAGCACAAGTTTCAAAAATTTGTGTCAACTATCAAAAACAGACCTAGAAAGGCAACATCAGGACTTAGGCCGATCGCTCCTGTCTCAGGGGCGGCGGGGGTTGCCCGTACAATGCGTGAGTTTACGATTCGATCGCGGTTAACTAGATCCGCGATCGAAGATTTCAGTAGATGTGTTGACATTGTGTATACAACAAATCATAATATAAATATGCTAGGGCTAAGCTGTTGAACATTTAAAACAGATTGTATGGTGCCCAGCGTCCGAAGTGTTTCCCGTTTAAGCGTAAGTGTTCGCGGATGACGCACCCGGAAGAGCCAAGTTAGTGATTTAAATGCACAACAGCTTACTAGCTCTAATTACTACTGTGTCTAGCCAGAGGTAACTGTTATGCACCCGCCAGCATCTGAAGGGCCAGTCAGCCAGACCCGCGATGTGACAATCAACATTCGAGCTCAGCCGAATCAACGCGCTCTCATCGATCGCGCGGCCCAATTACAGGGAAAGAGCCGATCGGAGTTCATGCTTGAATCAGCTTACCAAAAAGCTCAAGATGTTCTTCTAGACCGCTGTTTTTTTGGGTTAGATGAACTTAAATTTAAGCAATTTTTGGCGCTGCTGGATGCACCGCCGACGCCAAATCAGAAGCTAAACGCATTACTAAAAACAAAATCTCCGTGGGATTAGATCGAGATTTAGACCAACTCTGCCCGCCTGAAAAACTGAACTCGTTACATCAAATTGAGACCTTTGATTCAGGCAACAGTCAGTTAGATGAATGGCTCAAGCGCCGCGCTCTGAAAAATGAGTCAGAGGGAGCTTCACGGACTTATGTTTTGTGCGATCGCCAAGCAGTCATTGCGTACTATTGTCTTGCAAATGGAGCAATAGCACAAACTACTGCAATGGGTAAAGTCCGGCGCAATATGCCCGATCCGATTCCTGTGATGGTGATTGGAAGGCTTGCAGTCGATCGCCATTGGCAAGGCCTCGGCATCGGACGCGCTTTGCTGCGGGATGCAATTCTTCGCACTTTGCAAGCTGCTGAGATTGCAGGGATACGGGCAATTCTCGTACACGCTATTTCGGAAGATGCGAAGGAGTTTTACCAGAAGTGCGGGTTTACTGTGGGGCAGATCGATCCGATGACACTTTTGGTGAAAGTTAGCGATGCCATTGCTTCACTTTAGCTCAGACATTATTTACTCTCGTTGGAGGTTGACTCGCGGATGATTGAGTTGCAATCAGATTTAGAATATGTGGTGAGCGATCGCCTAAAAGTTTCTTTAGATGCGATCGCTCAATTTTGCCAGCGCTGGAACATAGTCGAGTTTGCCCTGTTTGGCTCGGTGCTGCGGGATGATTTTCGCCCCGATAGCGATGTGGATGTATTAGTTACTTACGAGCCATCGCACCGCCTCACGCTGTCTCATTTATTGGGTATGCAGGAAGAGATAGAGCATTTATTTCAGCGATCTGTAGATTTGGTGGAAAAAAAGCTGTTAAAAAATCCCTATCGGCGATCAAACATTTTGAAAACCTATCGAGTGATTTATGCAAGCGGGCGATCGGGATAGAGCTTCACTTTGGGACATGGCGCAAGCAATCCGTCGGATTCAAGAGTTTACTGCTGATGCCTCTTGCGACACTTACCTGGAAAGTGTTTTTATGCAAAGTGCCGTAGAGCGGCAGTTGGGGATTTTGGGGGAGGGATTTCGGAGAATTTCGAGCGAGTTTCAGCAGTTCCCTCCCGAAATTGATGGGCGAAATGCGATTAACTTACGAAATATTTTGGTTCACCGTTATGACCAAGTGAGACCAGAAGTTATTTGGAATATAGTTACAAGTATTTTGCCTAGTTTACTGGTACAAATAGAGGCATTACTGCCACCGTTACCTGATGATATTTGATATCATGCCCGGTCAAATTCCTCCGCTTAGCGCTTGAGGGCGATCGATCCGGTTTGTAGTGAGGACTTTAGTCCGCATGATCGAAGGACTAAAGTCCTCACTACAAACTAATCTTAATCGATATCATTCAATCGGACATCAACTACGGTAGCTGACCTAATTTTTGAGTAAGAATCGCTACAGCCACTTCGTAATCCTTTCCGATGAGGTAAGAAAAATGATAATAGCTGGCAAGATAGAAATCGCAACCAAACTTCTGATAGCGATCGCAGATCGCCAGAAATCCATAACGGGCATCGCTGGGCTTTGTGAACCAATCACGATGGTAAGAGTCCTGAAGAAACAGGGTGAGTGTCTGTTGGTCAGCACTCGGAATCAATCGAATGGGATAAATGCTGGCATGGTGCGATCGCGGCACTGGCAGCAGCAGGTTATACTCTTCAACTGTGAGAAAATCTGCCAGACTATCTTCGGATCTCTCAAAGTAGGATTGCTCCGGTAACTTGAGAAAATGGTGCCACGCCATCCAAAATTCGTGTTTGCTATCAAATCCTGGATCGATATCTAATCGCCACTGTCGATCCTGACATAAATCATCGAGAACATCTTGGGGCAAATCCGTGAGTTTCATAAATCGTTTCCCTGCAATCCTTTTAACCGCCTAGTTCGACTATTCTAATAGATATCTAGAGCAGCAAGAGATATTTCAAAAGAGCGATCGCCCGCAAATAAAAGGTGCGCGCTCGCACTCCAGTTATTCCTAATTCTCTAGCTCCTTTAACGGTTCAAACACCAACAGTGAATCGATCGCCCGCAGAGCCTCCAACATTCGCAACTCGTGCGTTCCTCCCACAGTAATATACCGCTTTCCTTTCTTCTGAAGAACCTCAACAAACCACTGGTGCATAATCATCCGTAAATGTTCGCTTTCTCGCGTTCCATCCTGAACAAACCCGAAATCCGGCTGAGTCAAAATATACAAATCGCAGCGGCGGCTGTCTGCAATTTTCTCGATTGTCGGGTGTTCGGAACCAACATAGCGTTTGTGCCAAATACAAGTAGCTAAAGAATCTGTATCGCAGATAATGACTTTGTTAGCACGAGTAGCAATATCGTCTTCTATAGCAGCTTGTTTCTTGGCAATTTCTACAAATTCATAGCTGTCCCAAATTTCAGGATCGGGCGAATATTGCCTACCTTCCCAGTAACACCTGCCGTATTCGGGAACCCAAGCAGTTTGGTAGTGCTGTGCGAGCGATCGTGCTAGGGTAGTCGTGCCGCTCGATTCTACACCCAGCACGCAGACTCGTTTGGCAAAGTAGGCCTTGGCTGGGGGAGTCAGCATTTGCCAGTGTTCGGCTAGGTGCGATCGCAATTGCGTTCCAGAAATCGGGAATTTGAGCCGTTCGCGATCGACTGCACAGTGTTGAGCTCCCATCAGTTTTGCCCAAGGTTCGCCGTAATCCTCTGAAGTAAAAGCGATATCGGGTTTTCGCCCGGAAAGCACCTCAAGAGTTCTCTGAGCCCAAGGTTCGGGGGCTTCCGGCAAATCGTCAAGAACTTCGATAACTTCTGCGTCGGGATGCAAAAACCGAATCCAGTCGGCTCTAACGCTTCCTGCAACTGCTTGATTTGTTTTGTAACAGGCGAGAACGATTAAACGGTCAACCTTTTTTTTAGCTTCTCGAATTAAGTAGTCGTGTCCTTTGTGGAAGGGGTAAAATTTGCCTACAGTAACACCGAGTCTCATAAAGATTGCTGCTGTTTTAACTTGTGTTCCGAGTAAATTCGCTGGAAATTTTGCAGTCCGTAAATTGCCATCAACCAAAAAATCGCGTACAAAATACTCGTCAGATATAGCCCCCGCGAGGCATATAATGGAACGTAAATCGTGTCTGCAACAATCCACAAATACCAGCTTTCGAGATAGCGTTCCATCAGGTACAACTGGGCGATCGCACTTAATATGGTCGTCAGGGCATCCCAAAAAGGTGCTGCGCCGCCCAAAGATATTAATACTGTTCGCAAGCCAAATACGCCAACTGTAACTAAGACGCCTGTGAAGATAAGCCAGCGTTGGGAAATTCGGCATACAGGTTTTTCTGTGCTGTTTTCGCCGCCCCGCAGCCAAATATAAATTGCTTGCAAGCTCGTGATTAAATAGAAGAATTGAATCGCAACTTCGCCGTAAAGTTTAACTTGATAAAACACTGCAGCGTAGGCGATAACTCCGATTAAGCCGACCCACCAGCCGAGGGGATTGTTTTTAGCAAGCAGCCAAACGCTCCAAGCAGAAGCGATCGCGGCGATCGCTTCGATTAAGTTGAGTTGGATAGGGACAAACCGCTGCACTGAAAGCAGGAGCAAGAAGACGCTTGCTGCGAAGCCGATTAAGTTTGGCAGGTTGGCTTTTTTCATGGCAATCCCTATTTCGGCTGGCTATATGGACTGCGAAATTAAATCCGAATCCTTTTTTTCTTTTGAGCGATCGACACTAAAATCTTCATAGTACGATCGCTCAGTATTCACATCCCACAAATCGTGCTTTTCGCCGAGAATATTTCTCGCCGCCAGCAACCCCGTCAGCATAGAATGGTCTTGATTGTTGTATCGGTGCATACCATTTCGCCCGATCGTCTGCAAATTCTCAATACCCTTCACAAAACCTTCAAGTACCTGCAAATGTCCGCGATATTCCCCATCATAAACTGGATAAGCTTTAAGTTGCCGTATGACAACTCCATCTTCAACCTCGGCAGTTGTTGCTAAACCCAAACCAACCAACTCGCGAGTTGCTAATTCCACAAGTTCAGCGTCCGACATTTCCCAAACCTCGTCCCCTACGCTACAGAAATATTCCATTCCCAAACAACTTTTGCTGACATCGGGAACTAAAGCGGCGCTCCAATTCTTAAAGTTTTGAATTCGTCCCACTTTGACTTCGGGGGAGTGAATGTAAATCCAGTTGTCAGGAAACAAATCCTTGCGATCGACAATCAGCGCTACAATCAAAAAATCTCGATATTTGAGCGATCGCGCGGCGTGCAACACCTCTTCTGGCGGCTGCGGTTTTAGCCTCGCTATCAGCGCCGATATCGGCATACTCGTAATAAAATTATCCGCCGAATATTGAACTAATTCTCCGTTTTGCTCCGCAGTAATACTTTTAATCTTATTACCTTCGCGCTCAAAGCTGATCGCCTTAGTATCGAGATAAACTTTGCCGTCTTTATTCTCCACAGCTTCCGCGAACTTTTCCCACATCATCCCCGGCCCCAAAGCCGGATAATCAAACTCTTTGATTAATGTTTTAGTATCGTTGCTGCCAAACAAAGCATTAATAATTGCTGTCGTCAGCGACAATCCTTTAATCCGCTGCGCCGCCCAATCTGCTTGAATTTCCGAACAAGGAATGCCCCAAACTTTTTCAGTGTAAGTCTTAAAAAATGTTTTATACAAGCGTTCGCCAAAACGATTGATCACCCACTGTTCAAAAGTTGTTTCTTCCGGTAGCGGCCAAATTCTCACTTTCACATAGCTCAAAATAATCAGCGTACTCTCAATTATGCCCAAATTAAACAGAGTATTGAAGGCACTGATCGGATAGTTAAAAAATTTACCTCGATAAAAAATTCTGGACAATCGCGGCACTTTAATAAACTCATTTCCCAGTACCTCTTGCCACAACTCCTGCACGGCTTCAACTTTAGTATAAAAGCGGTGGCCGCCAATGTCGAAACGATAGCCTTTGTAGGTTTCGGTGCGAGCTATTCCCCCAACTTTATCACCTTTTTCTAGTACAACAGGGATGATACCTTGTTTGACGAGCTCGTAGGCAGCAGTCAAGCCCGCAGGGCCTGCACCGACGATCGCAACCGGATAATGTTTCACTCAGCCTACCTCCAGCTTTTTTATCGAACTATACCATTATTTATAACTTCTAAAATAGATAGATGCACCCGTACATACCCTGAGAAACTATCGATCGATCTGATGTTGAAGCGCAATTGGCATTGATTTATTCAGCGGTACCGGCAAGCTAACCTTGGCAGTCAAGGGCTTTTTTTGGGACAAATGGCGAGCCGTGCCGATCGCAAATGCCAGTCCGCTGTAAAAATAGAAAAGCCAGTGCCAAGGAATTGTTTTCAGAGCAAATATGAGACCGTGTTTTTGCTGAAAAAATCGATAAAGCGGTGCATTAATTGCTACCAGCGGTACAGCTACAAACGGCACAGCTAGCAAGCAGTTCAGCGACCAACAGGTTCCCAAAACCAGAAGCAGCATTGCATAAGTTAAAATCACGCTGAGCCGATTCGACACTTGCAAGTTGAGGTCGTTATTTAATTGCCGATCGCGCCAAATAAGTTCCGTCCAAGGCAGCGCTCGGTAAAAAAAGTCAGCTTTCACCATCCCCATCGCCTCCCAGCGCTTTAAGTGCTTCACCTGCAATGTTTTGCACAGCCGAATTTGATGACCGGCTTGTTTCAAACGGTAGCCGAATTCAATATCCTCGATCGAAGCTTGGCGGTAATTCTCATTAAAGCCACCCATCTGCAAAAAAATTTCCCGGCGAATCACTCCGCAAGCTCCCCAAAAAGTCGAAGCTTCTTCGTTACCGGTTTGGTGCACGTAGTGGTGCAGCAAGTTCCTGTACTGCGACAGAAAATCTGGATCTCCAGGAGCGTCGTCGTAGGAGCCGATGAAAGCAGTCAAGTGGGGATTATTTTTGAACACCGATATCGCATAACCCACCGCTTCACGACAAACAGCCACATCAGCATCCACAAAAAACAGAATATCTCCCTTCGCAGCTTGCGCTCCCAAATTTCTCGCTCGGGCGGGGCCGCCGCATTCAGGAATTCTAATTAACTTTGCCCCGAATTCCTTTGCAAGTCTCCAAGAACCGTCGCTTTCGCCATCTGCTACTACAATAATCTCGATCGGTCTGGGCACAGCTTGAGCCAGTTTTGACAAACAGGTGCGGAAGTAAGAACCCCCGTTGTGGACTGGGATAATCACGGATACAGTCGGGTCAGCGGTAGAAATCATCACCTAAATAACTTAAATTACACGGGCCAAAATTTGCTTGAATTTAAATGGTGCTTTTTCATGAAGAGTAAAATTAACTCTACTTTTTGTTTATAACTCGATTTCTGTTTCTATTCAACTAAATGTTTGCTGGCATGGCAATAATCTGCATTTTTCCCCCTTCCTGCCTGCTATTCTAGGCTTGATCTTCCTTAAACTCACCTGATGCAGACAACAGCTTTACGAAATCTTTAAATATGTCATTGTTTTTGTAAACTTGAGAAAAAGCCCCACCAGCCATTGTATCTGACACTGTTCCACCACAAGACTTTGATTTTACAAATATGTATCAAGTATCAAATATAACATTAAGTAAGTATACTGAAAAAAGTCAGCAGAAGCGTCGATTTTAGATACTTCGACTTCGCCCTATAAGGTTGAGATTTACTTGCAACGTCGGTGAATCACCGAAGCTTGAACTTTCCTCTAAAATTTGGGGCTCTCCCCGACAGGAGTACGCGGCACCATGCCAGTTTTGGAGCGGACTCAGGAATTGACTAATACAATTTATTGTGCAGAGCTCATTCGCGAGGGACTCTTGCACTAAGTCTGTATCCACCGCTGTGACAATGCACATTTTAGGAACTATGGCAATATACTTAAAACATACATTTGAATTTTTTTGACGGTGTACGATCGACCTTTGGTGATTTGCTAACATACCATTAGCTCGCTTTCTTTGAGCCAAAATTTTCACCTACACAAATTTTATCCTGCATGAACACCTTCCAAAACAATTTAAAACCACCATTAGTTTCAGTCATCATACCAGCTTACAACGCCGAAAAATTTATTGCTAAAACACTAGAATCTGTCTTATCTCAAACCTATCAAAAACTAGAAATTTTAGTAGTAGACGACGGCTCAACAGATACAACAGCCGAAATCGTCAATTTTTTTGCCCAAAAAGATAGCCGAATCATCTTATTGCAGCAGTCAAATGCCGGAGTCGCCGCCGCTCGCAACCTAGCAATAGAAAAATCCCACGGCGAATACATTGCACCCATCGATGCCGACGATATTTGGTATCCGCAAAACCTAGAAAAACAAATAGAATGCTTAACAAAATCAGAACCCACTGTCGGAGTTGTCTATTCCTGGTCAGTTGATATCAACGAACAAGACTTGCTCACAGGCGGATTTTACAACTCCACTATCGCCGGAGAAGTTTACCAAGCATTAGTTTATAAATATTTTATCGGCAATGCCAGCTCATCCCTAATCCGCCGCGCTTGCTTTGAAAAAATCGGCGGTTACAACTGCAAATTAAAAGCAGAAAATGCTCAAGGCTGCGAAGACTGGGAACTGCACCTCCGCATAGCCGAACATTATCAATTCAAAGTAGTGCCAGAATATTTAGTTGGCTACCGCCAGATTGCAAGCAGTATGTCTTGCAACTATGCAGCAATGGCAAAAGGTCATTCTTTAATTATGGCAAATGTCCGGCAGCAACATCCCGAAATTCCTAGCAACATTTATCGCTGGTCTAGCAGTAATTTCTACATTTATTTAGCAGTAAAAAGCAACCGCAGCGGCAATCATCGCAGTACATTATTTTGGCTGGCTCAAGCTTTTAAAGAAGATTTATTTATGTCACTATTGCGTCACAATCTGTACTTGCTGTCAATAACTAGCCTCTTGAAAATTATAGT
Organism: Microcoleus sp. B4-D4; assembly: GCF_036705185.1. Classification (NCBI taxonomy): domain Bacteria; kingdom Bacillati; phylum Cyanobacteriota; class Cyanophyceae; order Oscillatoriales; family Microcoleaceae; genus Microcoleus; species Microcoleus sp. B4-D4. The sequence continues at coordinate 83,930 of NZ_JAUBTX010000021.1, forward strand.
CTCACCGCCCGCTGAATCGGGATTAAAATTAAAACCAACATCAGAATCGAGTGAAGATACGACACTTGCGACGATTGAGACGCGGACGAAAGTTCACAGAATGCTGCCGTCGCAGGTGTATGAAAGAATGCGGTTTAATAGTTTAATAACTCAAAAAATTCAATCTAAAACACATTAAAATTGCTCGTTACCAGGCTCTTCCTGGTAACGAGCAATTGCTTAAGTTATTAAATTTTCATTCCTAAGCATGAGAAGCTGTAGCAGTTTTAGCTTTTGGCTGCTGACCGTCAGACGAAAGCGATTCGCCTTCAATAAACGATCGCAACATCCAAGCCATTTGTTCGTGCTGTTCCATCAAACCAGTCAAAAAGTCTGCGGTTCCGTCATCCTTAAACACTTCACCACACTGTTCGACGTGTTTGCGGAGATTGCGAATAATCAGTTCGTGATCGTCAACCAAACGCGATACCATCTCACTTGCTAAAGGCAAATCGCCGACGTGTTCCTTAATCGAACCATACTTGAGAAAACCCTCAGCAGTACCAATTGGGTAGCCGCCTAAAGCTCTAACCCGTTCGGCCATAGCATCAATATTCTCAGTCAATACCTGGTAGTGTTCTTCCCACAACTGGTGGAGCGATCGAAACTGCGGGCCAACTACATCCCAGTGATACTTTTTAGTTTTGATTAACAGCAGATAAGCGTCAGACAGGTCGTGATTCAAAAGTTCGATAACACCTGCACGTTGCTCGTCAGATAGACCTATATTTAACTTACGCATTGAAATTATTTCCTCAATTCTTCTAACTAAACATTTATTAAAACAAATTTTGCCAGCCGTTGACATCAACCCAAAGGACGATCGCACTTTTAGTCAAATATCTGCATTTCAAGTTAAAGTAATCGCAATATAGATACCTTTAGATAGATGTCATGCAGCTTTTTGTTCCTGGCCGCCTTTGTCTGTTTGGCGAACACAGCGATTGGGCAGCCGCTTATCGGCCCCTCAATCCCGCTATAGCAAAAGGCTGCACTCTGATAGCCAGTACAAATCAAGGAATTTATGCTGAAGTTAAGCCGCATCCCACACACTTGATTTTGCGGGCTGCTTTAAATGACGGCACCAAAATAGAAGCTGCACTCCCGATGGAAAAAAATCGTCTGCTTGCTGAAGCACAAACAGGAACTTTTTTCAGTTATGCAGCCGGTGTGGCGGCTCAATTTCTCACCTACTACCGCGTGGGAGGAGTAGAGATTGACAATTATTTAACAGATTTACCAATTCAGAAAGGCCTGTCTTCCAGCGCCGCAATTTGCGTATTAGTAGCGCGCGCTTTCAACCGCTTATACGATTTAAAAATGAACGTGCGCGGTGAAATGGAAATGGCTTATTTAGGCGAGACTGCAACACCTTCGCGCTGCGGCCGCATGGATCAGGGTTGTGCCTATGGAAATCGCCCGATTATGATGATTTTTGACGGTTCTCAAATGGATGTTGTTGAGCTAAAAGTTACCAAAGATTTGTTTTTTGTACTCGTAGATTTGGGCGCTAGCAAAAACACTCAAGAAATCCTGGCAAGTCTCAATCTGGCTTACCCCTTTGCTGCGAATGAAGTAGCAGCAAACGTGCAGCAATATCTCGGTGCCATTAGTTCGAGAATTACGCAGGATGCAGCCGCAGCTTTACAGCAGGGAGATGCGGTTAAACTCGGCGAGTTGATGAAAGTTGCCCAGAGGGAATTTGACAAGTATTTAATCCCCGCTTGTCCGGGGCAGTTAACTGCTTCTGTCTTGCATGAACTTTTGAACTATCCACCAATTCAGCCTTATATTTTGGGTGGGAAGGGAGTAGGTTCTCAAGGAGACGGCACGGCGCAGTTTATAGTTAAAGATGCAGAAAGTCAACAGGAGGTTATGGAGATTATTGCACGGGATTTTCCTCAGATGAATTGTGTGAAACTGAAAATCAGTTGAAAAAAAATACGAATTTAAGGAAGCTTCAAATTCTTCAATCTAAAATCTAAAATCCTATGACAATCCGTTCTCAGTACAGAGTCCGCAAAGCGGTGATTCCGGCCGCCGGTTTTGGCACTCGGATGTTTCCGGCTACTAAGGCTGTGAAGAAAGAATTATTTCCAATTATCGATCGCGACGGCCGCGCCAAACCGATAATTTTGGCAATTGTGGAAGAAGCTTTGAGCGCCGGAATCGAAGAAGTTGGTATAGTTGTGCAAAAGGGCGATCGCACTTTTTTTGAAGATTTCTTTAAAACTCCTCCGTCTCCCCAGCTTTTCCAAAAACTGTCTGTGCAAAATCAGGACTATAGCAAATATTTACAAAATGTGGGACAGAAAGTTACAATTCTTACTCAAGATGTTCAGGAAGGATTCGGCCACGCGGTATTTTGTGCTAGAGAATGGACGAACAGCGAGCCATTTTTGCTGCTGTTGGGCGACCACATTTACTTGTCGGACACTGCAAACTCTTGCGCGCGCCAGCTATTGGATATTTACTCGCAAGTGCAGCAAAGCGTAATTGGTTTGAGGGTGACAAAGGCTGAGGTAATTCATCACTACGGCTGTGCGGCTGGTGTTTGGCAGGAACAAGATGCTATTTTGTCTGTGGCGCAAGTTTACGAAAAGCCGGATATCGAGTATGCGCGGCAGCATTTAAGCGTACAAGGAATGGGGGATGATTTATTTTTATCGATGTTTGGGATGTACGTCCTCAATCCTAAACTATTTGATTGTTTGGCAGAACATATTAGTGCCAATTTTCGAGAAAGAGGTGAATTCCAGTTAACATCGTGTTTGGATAAATTGCGGGAGTTCGAGGGAATGGCTGGTTATGTGGTGCAAGGGCGGTGTTTTGACACGGGATTGCCGGAGGTTTACCGACAGACGCTGATTGATTTTGCCATATCTGGTGGGGCGATCGGCTAACGGGCCTTAAAATTAGACTTGCATTACCTCCCCAAACTCGCTCCTATACAAATGATCTGTGTTTATGCGCGTCAATTTGCCTTAAATCTGCCATTGACAGCCATCCATTCATTCCCCAATCCCAAATCGCCATACCCCAATCCCAAATCGAAATACCTGCTGCTGCATCGCAGCCTCATCAGCTAAAAGCCCATTAATTCCGTTGTAGGCTGCCCCAAAATCACCTCAATTGTAACGAAGTATTACAAGATGACGCTAAAACTGCATAGAGGGTTGACAGCAAAGAATTAAGTGGCTAATCTAATATACATACCCGGGTAAGTTCAATTCACTGATATGCAAGAAAAGCAAAAAGTTACGCTGTATCTTCCACCTGAACTGCATCGCCAGCTCAAAATCAAAGCCGCAGTCGAAACAGAACCGATGTCATCAATTGCAGAAAGGGCAATTGTCTTTTACCTAGGAAACCCCGAAGTGGTTGACGAAGTAGAAGCCTCCTACGGACAAACCCACCGGGTGTACACTTGTCCAGAATGCACGGGTTCTGTAGTAATGCGAGATGGAGAACTGGCATCAGTAACAAGTCAGCCGAGCGTATTGGCTGAGCAAGATCTTCCAGTAAAGCAGGTGTCAGGCGTCGGTGCCAGCACAGCCAGACCGGGAGAGGAAGAATTGGTTCCCTGCTAAGAATGCCTTGCTTCCCCAAAAGCTAGAACTTAAATTTACTGAAATTTTTCACTAAAATTTTTCTAATTCGGCTAAAGGCAGCATTGAGATTCAGCACAGATAGCACCGTCTCTAGTGGGTCGAGGACTATGCAAGAAGAGATCAGTATCCTAATCCAAGCTCAATATCCTCTGATCTACCTCGTGACATCCGAGGAAGAGCGGTGTGAGCAAGCAATTTCAACAATAGCTCAAGCCAAGCCACAGCGACGAGTATTCGTCTGGACTGTAACCCAAGGCATGATAGAGCGCACGGATCACGGTCAACCTCGGAACACTCAGCAAAGCACCCTCTCGCCACAGGCAGCCCTTGAGTGGGTTATCAGGCAGCGGGAACCAAGCAACAACCCCAGTGGAATCTATATATTCAAAGACCTTCATCCTTTTAAAGATGATGCAACTGTAACAAGGTTATTGCGGGATGCGATCGCCAACTTCAAAGGAACGCAAAAGACAATCATACTGATGTCTCCTTTGCAGCAAATTCCGATCGAGCTAGAAAAGGAAGTAGTGGTATTAGATTTCGCGCTTCCCGACATGAAGGAACTCAACCAAGTGTTGTCCGGTCAGTTGGAGCAAACAAAATCGCGACGCATTACCACAGAAGCGCGAGAAAAACTTTTAAAAGCAGCCTTGGGATTGACTAAGGACGAAGCTGAAAAAGTGTATCGCAAAGCCCACGTTTCGACAGGGCGGTTAACTGAAGAAGAAGTAGACATAGTTCTGTCGGAGAAAAAGCAATTAATTCGGCGCAACGGCATTCTAGAGTTCGTTGAAGAAGATGAAACCCTGGATGCAGTAGGCGGTTTAGAAGAGCTGAAACGGTGGCTCAAGCAGCGTTCCAACGCCTTTACAGAAAGGGCGAGAGAATACGGCCTGCCCCAACCAAAAGGGATGTTAATTCTCGGCGTACCGGGCTGTGGAAAATCGCTGATTGCCAAGACTACATCGCGCCTTTGGGGACTGCCCCTGCTGCGGCTAGATATGGGCCGAGTCTATGACGGCTCGATGGTGGGTCGATCTGAAGCCAACCTCCGCAACGCTCTAAAAACAGCAGAATCCATCTCTCCAGCCATCCTGTTTATCGACGAACTAGACAAAGCCTTTTCCGGAGGCACTGGTTCTGCCGACTCAGACGGAGGCACATCCAGCCGAATTTTCGGTTCATTCCTCACTTGGATGCAAGAAAAGACTTCCCCAGTCTTCGTAATGGCAACAGCCAACCGCATCGAGCGGTTGCCGGGGGAATTCTTGAGGAAAGGCCGGTTCGACGAACTCTTCTTTGTTGACCTGCCTACCAAAGAAGAACGCCAAGATATATTCAATATTCACCTGTCAAAGCGCCGTCGGGACATCTCTCGCTTCGATTTAGAGCAGCTTTCCAATGTTTCCGAGGGCTTTTCAGGCGCAGAAATTGAGCAAGGGTTAGTAGCAGCCATGTACGAGGCCTTCGCTCAAGATAGAGAGTTTACGCAGTTAGATATAATCGCGGCCATTAAATCCACATTGCCACTGTCTAAAACCATGACCGAACAGGTCAGCGCCCTCCGAGATTGGGCGAGACAGCGCGCACGGCCCGCTGCGTCTTCCGTCGCTGAATATCAGCGAATGGAATTCTAAAAGCTTTCTCCTGGTCCAAACAGGAGCAAAGGCTAGCAACAGCTAGCAGTTCGATTGAAAAGCCGCCCAGCGGCACCGTTAAATCCAGACCGTTGTTGTTTCTCTCTCAGTTTTATTAGGAGGAAATCCAATGTCTCACTTTAGCACTCTTCGTACCAAAATCACCGATGCCGAAATCCTGAAAGCTTCACTGCGCGACTTGGGCATTTCAGTCAAGTCAGAAGCTGATGTTCGCGGTTATAACGGTCAGCGCGTTCGCTCCGACATCGTAGCGACTCTGGAAGGCGAATACGACCTGGGTTGGTCTCGCAATAGCGATGGTTCCTTTGACCTGATTGCCGACCTCTGGGGCGTGGCCAAAAAGCACAATCAAACTGAGTTAATTAACTCCATCAACCAGAAGTACGCAGTCAACAAGACCTTGGCAGCCGTCAAGCAGCGCGGTTTGCAAAACGCCAACGTCAAGCTGGTAGTGCAAAATTAATCGCCGTGCGCGTTTCTAAGCTTGCGGGTTAACCAAATACGGGTTAACCCGTTTTTTGCGCTTGAGTTTTTTGGCACGGCCCCTACAGCTCGACAGACAGAGGAAAGCTGCTCCTTAGCGGACGCTATCTTTTACGGTTTGTTGATAAATTTCAAGCATTCTATCGACTTTGCGTTCCCAGTCGAACTGCTGCCGGACTCGCTCCCGTCCAGCGCTACCCATGCTCTGTCGCAGCTCCGGGGATTGAGCTAGCTTCAGCATCGCATCAGTCAGTCCCTTGACAAAGCCTTCTTTAGAAGCTGGTTCTACTAAAATTCCACTTTTGGAATCGAGATAATCCGCCGGGCCGCCCCAGTTCGTGGCTATGACGGGTAAGCCCACCGCCATTGCTTCCATTACCACGGCCCCCCCAGGTTCGCGTAAACTCGGGAACACCATTGAATCAGCTTGTTTCATTTTGATAGCGCACTCTTCCTGAGACAGCCAGCCGCTAAATACAACCCTGCTGTCGAGCCCCAAACGAGCTGTTTGAGCTTCGAGTTCCTCTCGCATCTCCCCATCGCCGATGATTTCCAAGACTGCATCTGTTTGAGCTGCGACGGGGGCGAAGGCTTCTAGCAGTAAGTCTACACCTTTCCAGTCTGCCAGTCGCCCCAAGAAAACAAAGTGAACTTGTTTATTTGGCTCCTTTAATGCGGTAGAGTCCGATCGCCACACCGAGAAATCCACGCCGTTTTCCACGAGTTCAATAATTTTACCCCGGACTCCTGATGGAAGTGCCTGCTTGGTGCGATTGTTGGCCACCAACAGCGTCTCGGCTTTGATTTTGCCGGGAAAAAGACGGTTGAAGAAATCGACGAACTGGTAACCGATCGCGATTAAAATATCAATGGTCGGATTTTGGCGCGATCGAAATGCCAGAGGAAATTTAACCGACGTGTTCATCGGCCCGATAACTACCGGCACTCCCAAATCGAACATCAACGAAGGAAGTGTTGCCGAGACTGGTGTGGGTTCGTGTACAACATCAATCTGGTGTTCGCTCACCAGCCGCCGGACAATGCGGCGCTGCAGCATTTGCGTGTACAGGTGACTCAGCAGCCCAAAAGTAAATTCATTCACTCTTGCTGGGATAAATTGCCCGCAATTACTAAGCAGCCGGTGCAGCGAAGTATCGGGTACAAAGTGCATTCGATCGTGTTCTTCTGGAAACAATCCTTCGAGTTCTGCCTGGGTGCGGGCGTGAACTACTAACCAAGTCTCTATTTTGCGCGATCGAAGTATCCTGAAGTAGTTCACCGGCAGCAATGACTCACCGCCGAACTTAGTTGAAGCATTTTGAGCAACAATTACAATTCGCATAACTTCTTTTGTCCCCAACTGGGTTAATAGACTATTTAAACTTAGAAGCTGTTTTTTCGCAAATCATTGATTAAATTCTGCATCAACTGGATTGCCTAACAAATTAGCTGAATGCCCATTATTTTCGCCTTTCCTTGTCAGGTCTTTTTCCCTGGTAAAGTATTTTTAGTCACCTCAATGCTTTTTGCGATACAAGTAATGCTTTTGTGTGTGTTTTTTTACTTTTACTAAGTCGTTTTATTTCTTTCGTCGTTAACAAGAGTTACATCTGCTACCAGTTTTCTAATTGCTTGTGAAAAGTTGTAGCCGATAAAAGGTACAGATGCACCATCGCGGTTGGACTCTATAAATAGAAATAAAAATTTTTGGTTGGCCATTTTGATTCTTCCGTACTTAGTATGCTCTTTGAGTCAAAATTTAAAGTCAAACCATTACAGAGTTTGAGTTGGGTGACGTTCTACACTCAAAATACTCCTTGAGTTAGTTCGCGGCATGGCAATCCAATACAGCCAGGTGTCAGACAGTGAAAACTCTAATAATTTATCATACCAAGTACGGAAGAGCCACCATTTGTTTGTGTGATCTGGATACTTGCCTGAGATCGCCGCAGGCAAGGGCTAGTAGGGGAAAGACAAGTTATGTTTATTTTGACTTATTTACTCACTAAATTTAGCACTCATTCTACCTCGCCGAATTCATAGACTTTGATGTTTTGTATTCGATCAAATTGCTGCGCTGTCCCAGCAACCGGCGCTGGTGAAACTGAATCTGACCTTGCAACTGGGGAAATCTGCCGATCGCACAAGCTATAGCATAAAGTGCAGCATCCTTGGCTGGCAAATTCCGCTGCTGCAGCATCCGGCGGTAAATTCGGTAAGTAAGTACCGGGTAGCCGGCCAGCAACCAGAGGCTCCACCCGTGGGTGAACCAGGCTGTACCCAATGCTAGCACTGGCAAAACGAATCCCCAAAACCAGATGCTGAGGGTATCTTTCACCCAGTGGCGTTCGGGGGTGTTCCCGTGCAGGAAGGAACCTTCGGCGTAGGCGTGACCAGCTCTTTGACAACGCTTCCACCACTGGTCAAAACCTGTCATTTGGGCGTCGTGCAGGGTCATTTCTGCATCTAAGCGCTCGATTTTCCAGCCGTTTTGGCGCAGCCTCACGCACATTTCCGGTTCTTCGCCGGCTATCAGTGCGGGGTTGAAACCGCCGACTTGCTCGAATGCTTTGACTCGCATCATCGAGTCGCCACCGCAGGCTTTTGCTTCGCCGACTGGCGTGTCCCACTCAATGTCGCAAAGCCGGTTGTATGCTGTGGCTTCGGGGAATTTTTCGCGCCGGCGCCCGCACACTACAGCTAATTCTGATTTGGCTGCGAGTTGTTGCTGGGCTAGTTCGAGCCACCCGTCAACTACTTCGCAGTCGCCGTCTACGAATTGGACAAATTCGATGTCTGGTGCTGCTTCCTGCAGGCGGGCAAATCCTGCATTTCTGGCGCGGGCTGCGGTAAAGGGTGTAGATAGGTCTAGTTCAACTGTATTGCAGCCGATCGATCGGGCTAATTCCAAGCTGCCGTCTGTTGAGCCGGAATCGACATAAACCACCAAAGCTACTTTGTCTATCGCCGATAGCAAGCACGATCCGAGCCTCGCGCCCTCATTTCGCCCAATAGCAACCAATCCAATCTGTTTCAAACCTTACCTCTTAAATTCAACTTGCAAGCTGTTCTTTTATATCTTAGTCAAGGTAACTTCAAAAGTTCTTCATAAAATCAATCAGAGCGAGTTCCTGTATATTGTAGTTAATTTAGCCCAGCGACCTAGCTGAATCAGCGATCCGTGATACCCATAATATCCAGATATTTTTGAGCAGTAGCCTCAACGCTGAATTGGGCAAGCCAAGCTGGATCGGCTGGCTTTGTTTGACCGGACAATACTTTTAAAATTGCTGTTGCGAGCGCTTCGCTGTCGCCTACTGGTACTAGCTCGCCGTACTTGCCTCGGTCTAAGATTTCATAGGGGCCGCTCGGGCAATTTGTAGAAACAATTGGGGTTCCCAAAGTCATTGCTTCTCCCAGTATAACCGACAGACCTTCCCAAGCTGAAGACAAGACAAATACTGCCGCTCGTGCCATGTATGCAAAAGGATTTTTTACAAAACCGGGCATTATCACATCATTTTCCAAACCCAATTCGCGGATTATATCTTCTAGTCTATCCCGCTCTGAACCCTCGCCTAAAATAATCAACCGAGCCGATCGCACCTGCCGTACTTTAACAAAAGCATTAATTAAGTTAGAAAAATTTTTTTGCTTTTCTAATCTCCCCACTCCCAAAATTACTGGCACTTCTGGAGAATTCAACCAGGGATTGTCTACAGGTTCTTTACCTTTTTTTATGACTTCATCAATCTCTATTGGGTTGTTAATTACCTCGATTCGCTCAGCAGCTAAGCCAGTGATAGACGCTAGGTCTTCAGCTACTCCTTGAGAAACTGCTACTATGCCGTCTGCCCAGGGGTAAAAAAGTCGTGATGTCAGAGGCGACCAATGCTTAAAGGTTAAGGGAGATGTATTTGCCACTTCCTGGGAAAGATTCGTGTGTTCTGAGACCACAAACTGTGTAGGTACGCCCGAAAAATGCTTAGCCCATAGTGCTACCTCATTGGCATAATGATTTGCTGACATTAAAGCTGTGGGTCGTTCCTGTCGCAGGTAACGCACTAATTTAGGAACTCTTGTTAATATCTTTTCAGCCTCTAGGTTTATAATCCGAACTTCGGGGGGAAAGTCCCACAGGAAAGACGTTCCGGGAAAGTTAAGTACCAAATCTACTTTAACGCCACGAGCTACAAAATTGCGAGTTAAGTTCAACATTACCCGCTCTATACCCCCGTTGAACAGGCAATGCAGATAAATAGCAATGTGCGCGGGCTGTTTGAGTGTATCCATTGAGTTATTTTTTTAGTTTGAGTAGTGTTTTTCGATCGAAATTGATCCTGCAAGCTGTGGCTGCGGGGAATTTCTCGTGCGGCAGCAGACTGCTGCTAATTCTGCTTAGGCTATTATGGCTCTCCTGGCTATCGGGTGATTGATATAGCTTATATATCTCAGGGTAAGGATTTCAGCGATTCGATTGCCAAAATTCTGTGCTGTAAAATACAGTTTGCACCACAGATCCAAGAGAGCCGATCGGGCTAACTCTAGGCTGCCGTCTGTTGAGCCGGAATCGACGTAGACGACGCGGACAACTTTGTCTGTGGCCGACACTAGGCACTGGCGGAGGCGCTGCCCTTCATTTCGTCCGATCGCTACTAATCCAATTTGTTTCAAGTCTTACCTCTTGAATTCGACTACTGAGAAGTTCCTTTAATATTTTACTGGACTTTAGACTAAATAAAGATGAGAACGGTGGCTTTCAGAAGAACTAGAGCCACCGTTAAGGAAAAAATGAGGATGAAAAATAAAACCTATCCACTCCCTTAATGAACAGTGAACGATTAAGTAACTACACAAAATTAATTAGGGCTTGCTGAATAAGCCTAAAACCCTTACCTCAAAAGACTTTGACTCGCGTTCGGCGTAGACAACGTGTAAGACT
>NZ_JAUBTX010000022.1:0-55837 GCF_036705185.1 Microcoleus sp. B4-D4
CCCAATTCCCAATTCCCAATTCCCAATTCCCAATTCCCAATTCCCAATTCCCAATTCCCAATTCCCAATTCCCAATTACTGCTAAGTAATCACTGCTGACTAATGACTGCTCTTTGAGCGTACTTCATGTTACTGAGAACCGCTATAGTTCCGATCGCCAATCAGCAATAATTTCCTCATCGGCTGCCGCCCCAAAATAGTTACACTTATATATATCTTTTGCGATTTGCTTGTGCTATACTTTAAGAATGGGAGTGGGGGCAGTTTTTAAATTAATGCACGAATTTCTATTGTCTAATAATACCATGTCAAGGGCAAGAAGTAAAGTAGTTGACCCCAAAAAAAAATGAAAAATTTTTGAGATATCATGAAAAAAAGTAAAGCGCAAAAATCGTCAAATAAAGATAGGAAACTAGCGACAATTATGACATACGACTACGACTTGTTTGTGATCGGTGCGGGCTCTGGCGGATTGGCGAGCTCCAAACGCGCGGCATCCTACGGGGCGAAGGTGGCGATCGCCGAAAATGACTTAGTAGGCGGCACCTGCGTAATTCGCGGCTGCGTCCCCAAAAAACTCATGGTTTACGCCTCTACATTTTCGCACCTTTACGAAGATGCGGTGGGCTACGGTTGGAGTCCAGTAGAAAGCAGTTTCGATTGGGAAAAACTCGTCACCACCGTAGACACAGAAGTGCGGCGGCTGAGCAAACTGCACATCAGCTTCCTTGAAAAAGCCGGAGTGGAATTAATCTCAGGATACGCCAAATTTATCGACGCCCACACCGTCGAAGTTGGCGATAAAAAATACACCGCTGCTAAAATCTTAATTGCAGTCGGTGGCGAAGCTCACAGGGTGGACATTCCTGGTATCGAACACGCCATTACTTCCCGCGAAATCTTCTTGATAAAAGAGCAGCCGAAACGGTTGGCAATTTGGGGAGGAGGTTACATCGGCGTTGAATTTGCCTGCATTATGAACGGTTTGGGAAGTCAAGTAACTCAAATCATCCGGCGCGATTTAATTTTGAATGACTTTGATGGAGAAATTCGCACTAACGTGCAGGAAGGAATGGTTAAGCACGGGATCAATTTTGTGACGGGAAGCTCGATCGCGCAAATTGAAAAAACCCCAGAAGGTTTAAAATTAACTTTGTCGGGAGAATCGGAAGAAACCTTGACAGTTGATGCGCTTTTGTGTGCTACCGGACGTTGGCCCAACTTGGAAAAATTGGGTTTGGAAAATGCGGGAGTAGAAACTGATCAAGGTGCGATCGCAGTTACCAAAGACAGCCGCACCAGTCAACCGCACATTTTTGCCGTCGGAGATTGCACCAACCGGATTAATTTAACGCCAATTGCGATCGCCGAAGGACGCGCTTTTGCCGATACTGAATTTGGCAACAATCCCAGAGCAATCAGTTACGAAAATGTGCCGTCAGCCGTATTTTCCCAGCCGGAAGCTGCTACAGTCGGCTTAAATGAAGAGCAGGCTAGAGCAAAGTTTCCCGAATCAATTAAGTGCTACACAGCCAAGTTCCGACCGATGTTTCATTCTTTGACAGGTGCAGACGAAAAGACTTTTGTCAAGTTAGTTGTTGAGACTAATACTGACAAAGTTTTGGGCGTACACATGGTGGGGAAAGATGCGGGCGAGATTATTCAAGGTATGGCGATCGCGGTTAATATGGGAGCGACAAAGAAGGACTTCGATGTGACTATTGGCATTCATCCATCGACTGCAGAAGAGTTTGTGACTCTGCGGTAAATCTTAAATCGGGACTGCCCACAAATTACTCGTATTACTCGTTACCAGGAAGAGCCTGGTAACGCAGATAGGCGAGGCTCTTCCTCCTCTTTCCCCAGCGAGGCAGAGCCTCTAGATATAGGTTCCCCGGCAGAGCCAGGGAACCAGTTAATTACTCGTTAATTACTCGTTACCAGGAAGAGCCTGGTAACGCAGATAGGTCGGCTCTGCCTCCTCTTTCCCCAGCGAGGCAGAGCCTCTAGATATAGGTTCCCCGGCAGAGCCAGGGAACCAGTCAAATCAGTTAAACCCATGCGGTAGTTGGTTTTCGCTTCTTCCTTCTTCCTTCTTCCTTCTTCCTTCTTCAATAATTTGAACCTTTTTCACACCTCTCCTGTCTAAACACTTCAGATAACGAACTGGTGGGGGAGACTTCACAGGTGTTAGGTGTGTCAGCCAATGTTTTAAACGATGACTGTTCCGACTCGGACTTAGTTGCTGAGTGTCTAAAGGGCGATCGCACTTGCTTTCGCTACCTTTACAAACGCTACCAACACAAAGTCAGGTCAACCCTTTACCAACTCTGCGGCCCGTCACTTCTTGACGATCTAGCACAAGAAGTATTCCTGCGAGTCTGGAAAGGATTGCCAAAACTCAAGCAACAAGACAATTTTTCTACTTGGCTTTATCGAATCACTTGGAATGTGGCTTCCGACCAAAGACAAGCATTTGCTAAACAGCATTCTTTTGACTCCAAGCTCAAAAATCAAGAAACAATGGATCGAGTTATTGTCAACAATCACACATCCGACTTGATGCAGTTACACTATCAAGATTTAGTGCAGCGCGGCCTGGATAAATTGAGCTTTGAACACCGTAGCGTTTTGGTGTTGCACGACCTAGAAGATATCCCGCAAAAAGAAGTATCCCAAATTTTGGGACTGCCATCAGGGACTGTCAAATCTCGCGTGTTTTATGCCAGAAATGCTATGCGGCAATTTTTGCAAAAACAGGGAGTTCACGAACTATGAAGGACGGAAATAGTGACAAAAAATTAGTTAATTTTTTAAAGCAACATCGCCCAAATGTTCCTGAATCTGCCCCAGATTTTGAGCTAAAACTTTTAGCAGCAATAGATAGGAATGAGGCGACGGTAGATTTGAATCACCTAGGAGAAGCGCGATCGATCGAGGCTACTAAAAAGTCAAAAATCCTCCGTTTTCCCCAATGGGCTTTTCCTACTGCGATCGCTGCAAGTCTGCTAGTTTTTGGGTCAGGTTATCGCGTCCTAGTTACCGCCCAACATCAGAAGGATGAGGCGGCACACCTAGAAGCATTTCTGGTCAATAACTGGGAGGCTGTATTGAAGGAGCCTTCAGCGGACAACTTGCTGGAACGATCGCCAACTGACTTGTTTAATTACGCTGTTACTCCTGACAGCGAACAGCCAAAAAATAACTAATCTCAAAGAGGTAATTTTCATGTCTATTCGCCGAATTTCTGCCATAGCAGTTTTAATGTTAACCCTCGGCACTACAGCCGCTGCGACAGCCGTTTCTGCCCCCGCCCAAGCGGAAACAATTGCCCAAAATCAGCCTTCCAATCGACCCGCTGGTAAGAAAGGCGGGCTGTTCGAGCAACTCAATTTAAGCGCCGATCAAAAGCAGAAAATGCAGGCTGTGCGCGATCGCTACAAAGACCAAGTTTCCCAGCGAATGCAAGCCGTCCGCCAAGCCAGACAAGAATTGGAAACAATGATGTCTAGTGCGACAACAAATGCCAGCCAAATGCGCGATAAAAACCGCCAAATCATGGGATTGAGACAGCAGTTAGAAGAAGCGCAATTTGAAAGTATGCTAGGAATGCGAGAAGTGCTCACGCCCGAACAGCGCACCCAACTATCTCAACTGATGCAGCAGCGCAGGGAAGCTGCTAAAAACCGGAGGCAAAACAGCCAAAAACCGCAGTAACATACAAGTAGTTTTGAGTCGATATTCTAGTATTTCAGGTGCGCGCTACTCAAGAATCAATTTGTAGCCTGCGCCTGAAGCACAGGAGAGTTAACTGTCAGCCACTAGAACTCAGTCAAACTGCAAAAAGTAATTTTACCCGCTAGTTATATTGGCAAAGTGTGCAGTGTTTACCCTACAATTAAGTTGTAAGGTATGCACTGCACACTTTGCTGATTAAAGTTACAGTAATTACAGTTTGCGATCGCATTAATACCACATAAATCAGATTTTTATCGGGATTATATCATGTCCGATAGACTACCATAACAAAAACGGTTCGTAGTGTGTCCTGGTTTCCGCTCCGGGATTGCGGTAAAGTCCGCACGCGCGATCGTTACTTATTGCGGTCAATCTATCGGATATTATATTAAAGGTTTAGATGCAGTTTTTGGGGAAACAAAATGATTTTCAATCTAATAGTGCGTCCGCGACTAAATTAGTTAGTAAATCTCATCAAAATTTCGCAATGAATATACAGAATAATTCAACTTACATTTATTTACACGGATTTGCTTCAAGCCCAGATTCCGCTAAGGCTAAATATTTCCAAAATCGCTTTTCTTCCCTAGGAATTGACCTAAAAACTCCCGATCTCAATCAAAACGATTTTTCCCGTCTCACCCTCACCCGCCAATTAAACCAAATAGAAACAGAATTTTGGCCAACCCAATCCTCCCCATCTCCGGCAGAAAATGTAAACAATCTAGGGGAAGTTACAATCATTGGGTCAAGTTTTGGCGGCTTGACGGCGGCTTGGTTGGCCCAGCGACAATTATCGGTAAAACGAATAGTTTTGTTAGCGCCCGCTTTTCAATTTCTCTCTCACTGGCTGCCGCTGTTGGGACAGCAACAGTTAGAAAAGTGGCACTCCGAGGAGTATTTACCAGTTTATCATTATGGCGAACAGCGCTATCTGCCACTGAATTATCAGTTTGTGGCAGAAATGGATCAATACCCTGAAGAAAAATTAATGCGGTCAGTCCCTACGTTAATTGTTCACGGGAAGCATGATACAATCATACCGATTCAAGCTAGCAGAAATTTTTCCGAGCACCGTCCCTGGGTGCAATTAATCGAATTAGAAGACGATCATTCTTTGGGAAATGTCCTAACGGAAATTTGGGAAACGATTCAAAAGTTTTGCCAATTTCCCAATTAAACTTAGACTGCACCAAAAAATTGGTACAAGTTTTCGATACTCCCAAAGTATCGAACATAAAATTTTAGACTTTTGTTCAAACTCTCAGATTTAATGGGAGAGTTAATCGAAAATCTAAAATTCTTCAATTTCAAATCGACTTACCAACTTGCAAGTGTCAACAATCAAATGACTGAACAAGATTCATCGACTCGCACCTTAGCCGTTGACATTGGCGGAAGCGGCATCAAAGTTATGGTTTTGAATGCTGAAGGTGAACCTCAGACGGAACGCAGCCGTTTAGAAACGCCTCAACCGCCGAAACCGGAACCGGTATTAGAGGCGATCGCCTCTTTAGCAAGCGCACAAGGAGAATTTGACCGAGTATCCGTCGGTTTTCCCGGCGTGGTTTGTCGCGGAATCACCAAAACCGCAGTAAATTTAGATCCGTCTTGGGTCGATTTTGACCTAGCAACTACCCTCAAAGACCGTTTGGGAAAACCTGTGCGAGTGGCGAATGATGCCGACATTCAAGGATTGGGATCGATCGCTGGGACGGGCGTAGAATTAGTAATTACCCTCGGCACCGGTTTCGGTTCTTCCTTATTTGTCGATGGTATTTTGGTGCCAAATCTAGAGTTAGGACATCACCCGTTTCGCAAAGGGGAAACTTACGAACAGCAATTAGGGCGATCGGCATTAGATGCAGTCGGCACCAAAAGATGGAATCGCCGTCTGGAAAAAGCGCTGGTTTCTCTGCAAAATCTGTTTAACTGCGATCGGCTTTACATCGGTGGCGGCAATACAAAAAAAATTGCTTTTGATTTACCGCCGCAGGCTAAAATAGTACCGAATGTCAGCGGTTTGTTGGGCGGGATCGCTTTGTGGCGCGATTTAAATAATCATTAGTCATTAGTCATTAATCATTAGTCATTAGTCATTAGTCATTAGTCATTAGTCATTAGTCATTAGTCATTAGTCATTAGTCATTAGTTATTAGTTATTTGTAAGAATGAAGAATTTACCAACTAGATATTAGAGATTAATGACTAATAACCCTAATAGTGTAAAACTAAATCGTAATTAGACCATCTACAATCTCAAAGCTGAAATCATACTATGCTGCCTTTTATCCGCCAAGACTTAGCCGAACTTACCGCCTACACTCCCCATCCGGGTGGCGCATCAACAGAATCAGCGCACTCGGAAATTGTAATCGATCGCCTAGACACCAACGAATGCCCCTACGACTTACCAGAAGAATTAAAACAAAAGCTTGCTTGGACTTACCAGCAGTTAATTGAAACAAATCGCTATCCCGACGGAGGCCACGCAGCACTCAAAGAGGCGATCGCCCAATACGTCAACGAATCCCTAAATGTCCCCCCCCTTAACCAGAGTGTTCTCCTAAATGTCTCCCCCCTTAACAAAGGGGGGCAAGGGGGAGTTACACGGCCCAAAAATGCCATTACAGCCGACAATATCTCTGTCGGAAACGGTTCCGACGAACTAATTAGATCGCTCTTAATTGCAACCTGTCTGGGTGGCCAAGGCTCAATTTTAGTCGCCAATCCCACCTTTTCGATGTATGGCATTATCGCGCAAACCCTCGGTATTCCCGCTGTCAGTGTTGCGCGAAAAGAGGATAATTTTGCGATCGATCTAGAAGCAGCAAAAAGGGCGATCCTCTCCGAGGGCTGCGCTAACGCCCAAAATCAAAATCCCCCCGTGCGCGCCGTCTTTGTCGTCCATCCCAATTCCCCCACAGCCAATGCTTTGACACCAGATGAGGTGGATTGGTTAGAAACATTACCGCCCGATATTTTAGTAGTAATTGACGAAGCTTATTTTGAATTCAGCCAAAATACCTTAGCAGACAGATTGCACCTACACCCGAACTGGGTAATTTTGCGAACATTTTCCAAAGCATTTCGACTAGCATCAATGAGAGTCGGATATGCGATCGCCCATCCCGAATTCACAGCCGCCTTAGAAAAAATCCGCCTACCCTACAACCTCCCCAGTTTATCGCAAACCGCAGCCGAATTCGCCCTAGCCCAGCGACAGCTACTGCTAGCAGTAGTTCCCGAAATTATAGCGGAAAGAGCCAAATTAATTGCAGCGCTAACTCAGCAGCCAAAATTGCAAGTTTGGCCGAGTGTGGCAAACTTTGTTTACCTGCGGGTGAAAGCCGGTGAGGGTAAATCGGCAGAACAGGAACAGCAACAAATCATGCAGCAGCTAAAAGCTAGAGGTACTTTGATTCGGCACACCGGCGGAGGTTTGCGAATTACGGTAGGAAGTCCCGAGGAAAATCAGCGCACAGTCGATCGAATTGGTGCGATTTTGACTTAATAAATTAGTTTGCAGCATCGGAATGCCAGTTTTTTATCCTTTCCTGAAAACCAAAATCCGATGCTGCGAAGTTATCGCGGTTATTTTCCCTGATAAAATATATGGCATTTTTAACGATCGATTTGCCTGGCCGCGCGAATAGTTTTGGGAAATACGCCTACTAAAAGTGCCAAAGCTTCATCGGGAATTTGTGCCACTGTTTCCCCATCAAAATATTGTTCAAACTGAGTTAAAATCATTTGTGCCCGTTCCAAAGCTACAGGCTTGGCCGTTAACTGTTCCGTTAACCGCACCCAATGTCGCCGAATTTCAAAAGCTTTCTGTTTTTCTTCGGGAGATTGAGGACAAACCAAACAAAAATCCCCCACCGGAATCGCCCGCACAGAGTCAACATCAAAAGCACCGCCAACCGCAGCCCCCGGCCCGGCAAACTCTGCGTGAAAGCGTTTAATCAAAATTAGACCGTTCCGGCGACGGCAATCTACCATCAACAGTTGGCCGTTGTTGATTTCTGCGAGAATTTCAGAGGGGTTGGTGTACTCAGTCAAATCTGTGCCAAGGTTTCGATGTCGCAAGTCCGGGTCTGCACAAAGGCAGATGCGGACAATAGCGTTAGAGTTAAAATCAGAGCTGGATGAAATCTCAAATCTGCGATCGTCCAGCGATCGAGATTATTCATTTAAACTTATAAATTAATACTGTCACAAGGTGGTAGCTTGAGCGCGATCGAATATCAAATGCAGGTAAAACAAGTAGTAGACACCCTGAAAGCGGATCTCCCGACGCTGTTTGAGAAAGACATCTCCTACGACATATACACAAAAGCCATCTATTTTCAAGATCCCGTCAACAAATTTAAAGGAAAAATCAACTACCGCATTATCTTTTGGACTTTGCGATTTCACGGGCAGCTATTTTTTAACGAGATTTACTTCGACCTCCACGACGTAAGTCAGACAGCCCCTGATACTATTGTGGCAAATTGGACTGTGCGCGGGACGCTGCGCGTACCCTGGAAAGCTCAAATTTTTTTTAACGGCTACTCTACCTACAAAATGGATGAGGACAGCTTGATTTACCAACATATCGACACTTGGGACAGAAAACCCGGAGAAATTTTAAAGCAGTTTTTGGGCAAGGGAACAGTTTTACTCAAATAGTAGCAGGGGACTGCACGTAAACCGTAGGATTTTCCATCGTAAACACAATACCGTGGACTGCAAGAGATTTAGCAATTTGAACGCTTGCTAACTCTAGTAGGCGTTTACGCACCTCAACCGCATTATCCTGAGAGCCTAAAATTGCCAAACTAACCCTTAATCTTTTTCCCGAACCATCGGCGAGAGCAATATTTGTGCTGTTAGGATCGATTCCTGATAGGAAAACAATTTTTTCCATAATAGCTTGCTGCACTAGAGCATATTCTCGTTCTCCTAAAGCACTTGCAAAATCCATATACAGTAACACCATAATTTTTTTGGCAAGAGTAACGTTTTCAATTTCTACACTGACTAATATAGAATTGGGCATCACAATAATTGTACCCGTACCGAGAGAACGAATTTTTGTCGATCGCAAGCCAATACTTTCTACTTTCCCCAACTCTCCAGCGGGTAGACGGATATAGTCACCAGTAACAAAAGGGCGATCTAAATACAATACTAGAGTAGCAATCAGTTGTTCGAGAATTTTTTGGGCTGCAAAGGCGACGGCTAAACCAACTAACCCCAAACTAGCAACCAAACCAATCAAGTCAAAGTTTACGCTGCGGGCAAATGTTACCAGTGCTACAATAAAGATAAAGACATTCAACACAGTTTCAAATACTAAAATTGCATCATCGCTACTGGGATTAAATTTTCCCCCAAACTTGAATCCATAGGTACGCAAGTAGCGGCTAGTAACTTTTGTAGATAGCCAATAGAGACAGCCAACTACAAATAAATTAGCAATCGGTTTTAGCAGCTCATACACAACTGGTGCTAATGTTTCTAGCAAGCTCAGAGACCAACTGATACAAATAGAGAGGACAGAAAATTGCACGAGGATTTCGCTTGGTTGAATAATTGCCAGATAAATATTTTCTGCTGAGTGGATGTCTAGCTTTTTTATGGCAAATCTCAATAAGGCTGGAGCGTAATGGCTAAATACAAAAGAGCTTCCTAATGCTCCCAAAAATATCAGCCACTGGGGCTGAGAAAATGGGGAAAAAATCTGATAACGAATACTTCGCAATACCGGGAACCATTCCGAACTCACTAGGGCGATCGCTAACCAGGCGAAACCAAAAATAACCTTGGTAAAAATACCAGTTTCCCACTTGGCTATTTTGGCAACAATTACCAACAAAAACCGCAATAGTATAATAATTCCTATGCCAATTAAAATCCACAAACTTCTCTGCAAAATGTATTGTGGAGTTCGTTCTTTTTTAGCCTTAGCGACCGCCCTTTCTAGAATATTTTCCCATTGCTTAGCTTGTTGAGACAAAGAAAAGTTTGGTAAAACATCGTTTGCCGTAACTGTCAACAGGTAATTGTTGTTTAATGAAATTGAGGTAGCGCTTGAATTAGGATCGTTACGCACATCGAAATTTATGACTTTCTCATTAGAAATCGCATCAGCCAGTAAATTATTGGCAAATTGGGTACGATCTAATGCTGAAAACCGATCCACAGGTTGCAAATAAAACAGCGGAATGCCATCAACTACTATAGGAGAACGAGGGCCGTCAGCACATCGAGCCAAACTCATCGGAAAAGTAGCCAAAAACAAAGCGATCGCAAATAAGAATATCAGCTTCATTGGTCGCTTAAATAGGAATTGGAGCATCCACATAAATCGTTGGTTGGTTAATGGTAAAAGAAATATTATGTTTTTGGAGTTGTTTGGTGATTTGTTGGGTAGCCAAATCCAGCAATTGCCGCCTCAATTCCATAGATAATTCATTAGAACCCAAAATGAAAAAAGAAATTTGGGCTTGGTTGTCACTGAAGGAAACCTCTGTGCTGCGCCAGTCTAAACCAAAAATGTCCATCGTGCTCTCCATCACGGTTTGGCGGATTAGTGCTTGCTCCTGAACAGATACCTGTTCGGGAAACTCTAGCATCATGATGGACATGACTTTCTTTGCGCCTGTAAAGTTCTCTATGGTAACTTCCGTCAGGGAATTATTAGGAATAACTGTGAGAGTGCCTTTACCAGAAGTACGAATTTTTGTTGACCTTAAACCAATACTTTCTACTCGTCCAAAAGTGCCTTGTTTGCCCATAGGCCCGTCGGATAAACCAATATAGTCTCCAACTTGAAAAGGGCGATCGAGAGTTAATACAATTCCTCCTAAAAATTGTTCTAAAGTCTTCTGAGCAGCAAAGGCAATAGCAACACCTCCAATCCCCAAGCTAGCAAGTATGCCTCCAACATTAATATTATGGCTAATGCAAAATACTAAAATTATTATTACAGCGATCGCAAAGTCTCCCAGATAACGAATTAAAAAGATAGACTCGCCTCTTACTTTAGGGTTGGACTCAAAAGTTGCGCCTAAAATTGTGGTATTAAAAACGTCTCGAAATAAACTTGACACTAGCCACCCGCCACAGAAAGTGATGCCGGCACTCAAACAAAACTCCATCAATTGTAGCCATTTAGTTTGAGGGATTAAAACTAACATGACTTCCATCGCCGACAGAGTTAATAACATTAAAATTAGGCTTCTAGAGGCAAGCAATACACCAATATAAGTCTGTGTCAATAAGCTTGGGGTAAACCAAGTTAAGATTAATCTCAAGGTTGGGAACGCTATCAGTCCAGCTAATCCCCCAATCCCTCCGGCTAGAAAAATCAGGATAACTTGCAAAAAGCGATCGCCATAATTTAAAGGCAGTTGTGTGAACATAAATAGCACATTAATTGTTGTTGTCATGGTCAAACCAACTGTATTATAATAGTTGAAAATTGACAGTTGAAGTTGACAGTTGACAGTCGTCATTAGTGCGAGCTTGAAAACTCGCGAACCTAGTCATTAGTCATTAGTCATTAGGAAGAAAAAAGAAGCAAGCAGGAATAATTTAGTTTAAGTTATTTAGGGGCAACTGAGTTATTTTCAGATTTGAGTAAAGTTTTGCGTAATGTTGCCTCTAGTTCCGGTGACAAAGCCAAAGGGATGCTCCCGGAGCGGACGTGCAAATCTCGTTGAGGAAACGGAATTTCGATTTCATGCTCTCGAAACAGTTCTTCAATACGGAAAAATAAATCACTCTTGACGCGATACTGTGCGATGGGTTCAACAATCCAAACCCGCAGCTCAAAATCCAAGGAACTCTCACCAAAACCCAAGAAAAAAACAATCGGTTCAGGAGTCTTCAAGACATCAGAATGTCCCCTACCAGCTTTTAGCAATGCCTCCTTAACTTGATTGATATCACAGCCGTAGGCAACACCAACTGGAATTCTGATTCGCGACACAGAATTCTCATAGTTCCAGTTAGTTACATCATCCTCTAAGAAGCGGGAATTGGGTAAAATAATCGAAACTTGATCTAGGTTGCGAAGCACTGTACTGCGAGCGCCAATACGGATCACAGTGCCTTCAATTTTACCGACATTCACAAAGTCGCCTACCCGAATCGGACGTTCAAAGAGCAAAATCAGACCGCTACCAAAGTTTTTAGCGATATCCTGAAATCCAAAACCGATACCAACTCCTAATGCACTAAAGATAATTGTTAGAGAACTCAGGTCAATTCCCCATATTTGCATCAGAACGATGGTTCCTATAACAACCAGCAAATATTTGGCAATCACAGCAACGGCTTCTTGACTGCCTCGACTGATACGGGTGACTTCCAAAATTCGCAGTTTAAATAATTTAGAAATAACGCCGCTAAGGACAACCCATCCCAGGATTAGAGCAGCTAGAATTAGCAGATCGGTGACTGAGTAATTGTTGCGTCCTACAGACAGGGCTTTAGATGTGAAAGTGCTGACTAAACTGCTGGTTAGGGTGTAACTCCAAATCCGAGTTACCGGAAACAGATTGGTAATGTAAAGGGCGGTGACAATCCAAAGCGCAACTCTTGCGAAAAACAGAGTTAAGTTAAATAATAAGTTCAGAGCTTTGGGCGAATCATCAACTCCAACTTCTTCGTTTGATGGTTCGACAAATCGCTGGATTGCAGCTTGTCTGGCCGATCGCCACAGCCATCCCAATGCTTTGTTGAGTGCGATCGCCAGCCCTACAGTAGCCGCTGCCAGCAGCAGCATATTTTTGATAAATCCGGCGCTTCTTTCTTCTTGAGCTTGCTGCAAAGCTTGACGGAGTTGTTGAGCCCAAAGATTAGCTTGTTCGGCGGGCGTGCGAGTTTCTTGCAGATCGGATTGAGTGACTGTCAGCAAGTATTTGCCATTAACCAGAATGGTGGGGTATTGATTGCGAACTTCTGTTGTGACTTCAACTGTTTCTTGAGATTGCTCAATTTGTTTGAGTCGCAAATTGAGCAAATCGGCCCGTTCGGCGGCTGTTAATGAGTCAGCATCGCTGACGCTAAAAAGCGGACGACCATCTACCACAATAGATGTCGCCGTCCGAGCGGCTTGAACGGGCCCGGCCAGCAAAATTAAGGTCAGCGCCAGGGCTGTGATGATTCCCAGTATTTGGTAACGAACAGATGAAAATTGCCGACGATTTAACATATTTTACCGATTTCAATGCTTCACTCCTCATATTCCGCGATGCTACGCCTCTCATAGACCTCCACCGCAAAGCAAGTTTTTGAAGAAGCAGGATGCCCGTTCTACAAGAATCGTTGGAGAGGTCTCAGGGAATTGCAAACTGGATATTGTTGACAAAGCCCCGTGCAACCATCAGAAGGATTAACGGCGCGGCAGTGCTTGAGGAATACCCTGCCAGCGCACTTTGGTACTTAATACTCAGATTCTTTTTGCATTATAACGGCTTGAACTGATTGAGTTACCCGCTCAGTTCCCTTAACACTGTTAGACAATGCTGGAAAGGACTGAAGTCCTCACTACCAACCGGCTCGAAAGGACTGAAGTCCTCACTACCAACCGGCAGGAAATGTTTAAGTATTAGTTTGAATCTAGTCCGGGCCGGCATTTGGAAAGTATCCAAGATAGAGAAAAAACCATCGCACTCTCTAATTACTCCGGTATATTCTCAACTCCCAAAAAGAGAGACAGTTCTTGATTTAAGCGACCCGATCGCACAAACTCAGCATAGGTGTCAGCTTCGATCGCCAGCAACTCCGCTCGAACTTGCTCAGCAATAAACGTGCTGAGATCGGGATATTCATCTTGAAGCCGATCGACCTCTGCCTCAATCCTCGTTAACTCCCCCTTAACCAGCGATTCTTGATACTCATAAAACTCCCGATCGACCCCCGGCTGGTCCTCCATCTCAGCCAACCGTTGCAACACCCTACCCAAAGCCGCCCGACGGGCGATCGCCTCCAAATACTCCCCGCGCATCGGCCCATCCCCCAGCAGATCCAGTTTTTCCAGAACAGGCTGAATAGTCAGTCCCTGCACCAATAAAGTAAACAACACCGTCCCAAAAACCGTCGCAATCACCACCTCCCGGCCCGGTAAACCTTCAGGTACGCTCAAAGCCAAAGCCACCGACACCGCACCCCGCAGCCCTCCCCACCACAACACCGTTTGCTCCTGCAGCGGAATGGCGGATGCGGCAAAACGGTTGCTAAGACTCCCCAGTCCGTAAATGGCGATCGCCCGCGTTACAATCACCGCCACAATCGTCACCGCGATCGCATCCAAATTTTCGCCCAAACTCCCAAACCGAATCTGATCGCCAATCAGCAAAAACACAATCGAATTTACAAAAAAAGCTAAAAATTCCCAAAACTCACTCACAATAATCCGAGTGCGAGGATTCATCCCGATGCGAGAACCAAAATTGCCCAAAATTAGCCCAGTCGTGACCACCCCAATCACCCCCGAACCCCCCAAATCCTCCGCAATCAAATAAGTACCGTAGGCCGAAACCAACGTCAGAGACTGCTCCACCAGAGGCAAATCGAACCGCTGCGTCAGATAAGAAATCGCAAACCCGATCAGCCCGCCAACCCCCAGCCCAATCCCCACCACCGTTATCAACTCCAGCACAATCGGCCCCGGCGATAAATTAGCAGTTCCCTGAGCAAAAGCAGCCAGAAATCCAAACGCCACAACTGCCATTCCGTCATTAAACAAACTTTCGCCTTCCATCAAAGTGCTGAGACGCTTCTCAACCCCCAACTCCCGAAACAAAGCCGTCACCGAAACCGGATCGGTAGCTGAAAGGGTAGCCCCAATCATCAGCGCAGTTCCCAAAGAAAGACCGGCAAACTGATTCAAACCAATTGCCACACCCGCAATGGAAATCAGCACACCGAAAACAGCATAAAGACAAATAGGAATTAAATCCTGTTTTAAACTCGACCACTTCAAATTCCAAGCAGCTTCAAACAGCAGCGGTGGCAGAAAAATCAACAGAATCAATTCAGGCGAAAGATTCACCAACCGCACATCGACCAAAGCCAGTCCTGCTCCCACAATCACTAGCAGCAGCGTATAGGGAATTCGGCGCAACCAACTAACAATTTGTGGCAGAGTTGCCACACTCAAAGAAACTGAAAGCACCAGTAAAAATTGCTTCAGATTGTCTTCAATGGCCACTTCTTGTAGACTCGTTTCTATCATTTTAAAATTTTCCTATTTGTAATGATCGGATTGCATATAGCAATCCTAAATGATTTTCTGTAGGGACACGGCAGTGCCGTGTCCCTACAGATGGGTTTTGGGGAAATCACATTCCGTCTTTTTGACACCAGTGTTAAAAACAGTCAGCGTGTCACTCCTCCTTCAACTGCATCCTGCTGAACAGAAGGTGAGGAATTTTGGGGCGGTTTTTTCAGAACTGTTTTTAACTGGACAATTGGTTGAGTTGCAGCTGCAGTTTTAGTAATATAGCGATCGGGCTTAATTTGCCATTTTGTTTGCAAATAATTGCGAACCGCCACCGATCGCCCGATCGCCGGCGCCCCAGCTTCCGAGGGCGCTTGACCGGAACTCATTTCAATCTGCAATTTAGGATTTTGCTGTACCGTCTTACCCAGTCGATCGAGCAATTGAACTTGATTTGCCGCAATTTGAGCTTGATTTAACGCAAAAGTAACCGTTCCAGCAACCGGCGCAATCCGATTGAAATTGACCTGCGCTGTAGGGTAATTTAATTGACTGCGGATATCATCCACCAGCAGCGCTTGTCCGTCGCGATCGAGATCCCGCGGACTAAAGTAAGCAATCTGAATCCTTAACGGCGTCAGCGGGCTAGTAATCGCCTGATAACTCATCAATTGAGCCGGTAGGGGCAAAATCAGGAAATCGAGGGCAGACTCCACAGCCGTCAAAAAACTCGATTGCAATTCCGCAACCGTCGGAGGAGGCTCCGGCTTGATTGTTGTTTCAGAAACCTTTGTTGGTAACAGCTCGTTAGAAGCTATGGGAATTTGAATCAGATTCAGAGCAATTGACTCCAACGGCCTCCCAAGTTTCGCTGACAGCAATTGCTTGTATTGCTCTCGTTCCGCTTCCGTGTAAACCTTGCTAGTAACTACCTGAAGTTGAGCGACTAATTTACGCTTTTGTTCTCGAAACGAAAGTTGACTGATGTACGATCGCACCTTACCATCAGGAAAGTTACCAAAGTTTTTTTGCCAGATTTCTGTAGTGCTATTACGCAGTTGATTTTCTTGCTGCTTGCGAGAGATTTCGTCACGAAGTTGATTGTAAGATTGATACAGAGGAATCGAAGTCAATAAAATAGTCATCAAAATCAGCAGCAGGCGACTTGGCAAACTACCGATGCGCTTCAATCGTTCCGACGCCGGAATTCGCTCGACCAAAGACTGCATCCAAATACTTTCTCCATTGGTTTCCCGCCACAAACGCACTCGCTCGCGCACGGGAAAACTATCAATATGCAGAACCAAAAACACCAGCATCGCCATAAACGTAATAGCGACTAAGTTGGTAAAAAACAGCAGCCCTCCCCCCCACGCCACCGCCAACCCGCTTCCGGGACTCAGACTCACCGACATCCCAATCCCGTAACCCACCACACACAGCGGCGGCATCAACGCCACCGCGATAGAAACCCCCGGAATAGAGGTAACAACCCCCTTAGCCTCCTTGCAAATAGCCACCGCCCCCACAGCCCCAGAAAACAGCGCTATCACTAAATCCAGCAAATTTGGCTGAGTTCTGGCCAGAATTTCGCTGGTCATTTCCTTAAACGGCAAAATCAATACCAACACCACCGCAAAGGAAATAGCCAGCGTGCAGCTCAAAATTAAATTAACGAGGGCCCGCAGCGCCAAAATCGCATCCCCAGCAGCCAAAGCCAGCCCGTTTGCCAAAATACTCCCCATTAAAGGTGAAATCAGCATCGCGCCAATGATGACGGCCGGACTATTCAACACCAATCCCAGGGTAGCTATCCCAGCAGAAAATAAAACTTGAATCCAATAACTGGCATCTGTCAGAGTCACGGACTGAGCAAGGTCCAAATAGACTTGTTCTTTGCGAACCGCGCTCACCCCTAAATTGTGAGCAAACCAGCGTCTCAACCGAAGGAACTGCGCTAATATCTTTAGGCGCTGCATTACATATCCTGAGAAACAATAAATATTTTTTACCAACCTAGTGTAGTGCATTGATGCCTATCTTTGTGGTGTCAGCATCAATAAGAGGCAGTTTGTGTAGCTTGGGTTGAGAGAAACTGAGATATTGCACTATTTTTTCTAAGCTGATCAAAACCGGGAATAGGATTAAAAATCTAAGTTTTAATCCTAGATTTTTAATCTTATTCCCGGTGTTTGCTTGTTGTGCAATATGTCAGGAAGCACGAATCCTACATTTCACTTCGCCCAACAATATCATCTATCATAAATCTTGCACCAATTTCAGAAATCGAGTTTTTGACTTCAATATTTAGTTTTCACTCAAAAATTAGGTCAAAAACCAGGTTTCTTTGGTTTCAAATGTCTAAAGGACTAATTAGCAGTACCGATAATTAAACCCGATCGCGCGGGCATATTCAACGCTACCTTCCGAGTTTCTCCCTCACCTTCCCAAACAAACTCACCCTTGCCAAACAGCAATTTCTCGTGAGGTAATTTCAAACTGGGAGTCTCAAAATTTACCTTTACCTCTTGAGTTGCCACATTCACCGCCACAATTATTTCCTCATCCTCCAAAATTCGCGCAAAGACGTAAACCGTGCCTTCAGCAAACAGAATTTTGTAAGTCCCTGTGCAGAGGGCGACGTATTTGTGGCGCAAAGCTATCAACTGTTTGTGGTAATCTAAAACATCAAGTTCCCAGTGAGCTTTTAAGGGAAAACTGCGGCGAGAATCTGGATCTAGAGCGCCCGGTAAACCAACTTCATCACCGTAATAAATGCTGGGAGCTCCGGGATAAGTTAACAGCAGCAAAGTCGCAATTTCTACACTAGCTCGATCGTCTCCAGCAATTGACAGCAACCTCGCAGTATCGTGACTGGCTAACAAATTTAGTTGAGTTAGCTGTATTTCCCACGGATATAATTCCAAAACTTTCTGAATCTTCTCGCCGTACTGCTTGGCAAACAGCGCCGGATAGGGGTAATAAGAACGACCTTCTAATTGGTTCATGTCTACCCGATCGCCCGCTGCAAAAGCAATAGTCGGGGCCGCAAACAGATAATTCATCACTCCGTCAAATTGACTGCCATCGAGCCATTCTCTGGCATCTTCCCAGACTTCGCCGACAATGTAAGCTTCGGGATTAACAGCTTTCACTCTGTCTCGAAATTCCTGCCAAAATCCCTCTGTTTTAATTTCAAAAGGAACGTCCAGCCGCCAGCCGTCAATGCCGAATTTAATCCAATATTCGGCGATTTCCATAATATACTCTCGCACTTCAGGATTGTCGTGATTGAACACGGGCAGCGCTCGATTGCCGTCCCAACCGAGATAATTAGCTGGGAAATTGCCGTCGTAGGCGGATAGGGGCCAGCCTTCAACTTGAAACCAATCTAGCCAAGGAGAATGGGGGCCGTTTTCCAGGATGTCGTGAAAGAAGAAAAAGCCGCGGCTGGCGTGGTTGAATACGCCGTCTAGGACAATTTTGATATTGCGATCGTGGGCTGCGTCTAGAAGCTCTTTAAACGCTGGATTGCCGCCCAACATCGGATCTACTTGATAGTAGTCGTGGGTGTGGTAGCGGTGGTTGCTGGCCGACTGAAAAATGGGGGTAAAGTAAATGGCATTAATGCCTAAATCTTGCAAGTAATCTAGCTGTTCCATAACGCCCCACAAGTCGCCTCCTTTGTAGCCTTGGAGGGTGGGGATTTCGTGCCATTCTTCCCACATGAAGTTTTGCAGGAGGCGCTTGCGGGGTTGTTTGCTTTTGGCAAAGCGATCGGGGAATATTTGGTAGAATACGGCGTGTTTAACCCAGTCGGGGGTTTGAATTTGCATACAATTTTCCTAGGTTGCTATGGCTTAGGCTACAGTAGCAGAGGTTTCTAGGGGATCTAGCTTTTGGTATAAAATATACGCTCGATCGAGTTTTGTCGATCGACCGATCGTAAAATATCACAAAAATTTGCCGTCAATCGGAGATTTATCACTGATTTTATCTGAGATATCGATCGTCCCGACTCAGGTGTGTCATTGGTCATCAGTCATTGGTCATCAGTCATCAGTGGTGTGTCGCTGGCTTTGGGTGCAACGTCATCAGTCAAAGGCTGGAACCATACCAAAGGGCGATCGAGCCTGGATGGATAAATTGCCACAAAGCGAGAATTAACAACAGAAAAATTGTAATTAACAGCCAAAACCCCGAACCTTATTCTGTCGTTAAACTTCCCTTATTTATCGATGGGTATTTTAACTCAAACCTCAAAATTTTTTTAAATATCCATGATTGATGGATGAGTATTTTAACTCACAACTCAACACTCATATAGCAACTCGAGCAACAGATGAGGTATCGATCCCTCAAGCCCTCAATCTCTCAATCCCCCAATCTAAAACTTGTAAGCTCGCGACTTGTCCGCTGGCGTAGCCGAAGCAAGCCGAAGTATCTAAAATCTCAACTTATCACCTTTTTGAAAAAGGCTACAACTATAGTCCCGCAGGCACTCCAACTCTCATAAACCTCGTTTTTTTCACTCCTGTAGAACCTGCGTAAAAAAATCGGTTTCTTGGAAAATCGTTGCTAATCCGAGAGATGCTCGATCGAGAACCTGGTATTTTTGCCTAGCCTGCGTCCTAGACTGTCTTATCGAGCGTAGGAACAAAGTATTTTGATTAAAAATCCCCGTTTCAGCACCAGCGACTGAACTCAAAACTCAAAACTTCCTTGCTCCCCCCCCTTGTCAAGAAGCCCTCACCATTAGACACTGAACTTGGAGAGTTAATCGACCCTAGGGAGAAAGTTCCTTGAAAAAAGTTTTAGCCATCATCCTCGGTGGCGGTGTAGGCACCCGCCTTTACCCCCTAACCAAACTGCGAGCCAAACCCGCAGTTCCCCTGGCCGGCAAATATCGCCTCATCGATATTCCTGTCAGTAATTGTATCAATTCCGAAATACTCAAAATCTACGTTCTCACCCAATTCAACTCGGCATCCCTCAACCGGCACATCGCCCGCACTTACCAGTTTTCTGGCTTCAGCGAGGGATTTGTCGAGGTGCTCGCCGCCCAGCAAACCCAGGAAAATGCCAACTGGTTCCAAGGGACAGCAGACGCAGTTCGCCAATATCTCTCGCTGCTAGAACAGTGGGACGTTGACGAATTCTTGATTCTCTCAGGGGACCACCTCTACCGCATGGACTACCAGAAGTTTGTGGAGAGACACCGCGAAACCAACGCCGATATCACCCTCTCGGTTTTGCCAATGGACGAGAAGCGGGCGTCGGATTTTGGTTTGATGAAAATCGACGAAAGCGGCCGCGTTGTTTCTTTCAGCGAAAAACCAAAAGGCGATCCGCTCAAACAAATGCAGGTGGATACTACTAAACTGGGACTGACAGCGCAGCAGGCTCAGGAAAGTCCTTACATTGCTTCGATGGGGATTTATCTCTTTAAAAAAGAAGTTTTGATTAAACTTCTGAAAGAATCTCCAAACCAAACTGATTTTGGTAAAGAGATTATTCCGAATTCTTCAAAAGACCATAACGTTCAAGCTTATTTGTTTGATGATTACTGGGAAGATATCGGAACGATTGAGGCTTTTTATGATGCTAACTTGGCTCTTACTAAACAGCCTAAGCCTCCTTTCAGTTTCTACGATGAAAATGCGCCGATTTACACTCGCCCGCGTTTCTTGCCGCCGACTAAGCTTTTAGATACTCACATCACTGAATCGATTATTGCTGAAGGCTGCATTCTCAAAAGTTGCCGGATCGACCATTCTGTGCTGGGAGTTCGATCGCGCATTGAAGCTGGATGTACGATTCAAGATACCCTGGTTATGGGTGCTGACTTCTATGAACCCGACGCCGAACGGCATTCGAGTTTGGACAACGGCGGTGTCGCCCTCGGTATCGGTGCGGATACTACAATTCGCCGCGCGATTGTGGATAAAAATACCCGCATCGGCCGCAATGTTCAAATAATTAATAAAGACCGAGTGGAAGAATCCAACCGCGAAAACCAAGGTTTTTACATCCGCAGCGGCATTGTCGTAGTCCTGAAAAACGCCACGATTCCTGATGGAACTATCATTTAGTTATTAGTCATTAGTCATTAGTGGTCAGCGATCAATTTTTTGATTTAAAATCAGCCACCTGAAAGTCAGGTGACTGATGATAAATAACTAAATTAGTGACCGATTACCAATGACCGATGACTGATAACTGATAACTGATGACTCAAGGGATTTTTTTTTAATTCATTATTAATTGCAACTGCTGATACCAGTTTGTCGCAATACTTGGCTTGATTTAAAGCACCGGGTTTTAATATGGTACTGTCTCTGTTACAGCCTTTCTCAAAAAAGTGAAAAATCAGTCGATTTTAGATTGGGATGGAGGGATTAAGAGATTGAGGGATCGATATTTCCTATGAGATATCGAACTGTTATACAGGGCGTTGTGAGACTGATATGTTCGATCGCCTGCGTCTGGCGGATGGCTTCTGATTCTTATATTTGCGATCGTAGCACGACTGACAAACGCGCTGCCCGTTTCTGAGCAACACACAAATCTCCGAACGATCTTTCCAGTCGTCGCAGCAGCCACAAGGCCAACTTAGCAAATAATTAATCATGTAAATACCCTGGTAGCGTCAAAAGCTTATTGATATATACTATCCTATCTTAATTTTTTTGAAAGTGTGTACTCTAGTTAACAAATGAGGAAGAGATTATCTTATATTTTTGTGATTTAAGTCAATGAAGAAAGTGTCAAAATAAGATATAGCGTTTCTCAAAAAGGTGATAAGTCAGTCGATTTTAGATACTTCGGCTTGCTTCGGCTACGCGACCGTACAAGTTTTGGATTTTAGATTGAATAATTTTTGATTGTCGATTTTCGATTGGGGAATTGAGGAATTGAGGGATTTTAGATTTTAGATACTTCGGCTTCGCTTAGCACAAGTTTTAGATTTGAGATTGAGGAATTGGGGATTGAGGGATTGGGGGATTGGGGAATCTATAGATTTTAGATTAAGCGATTGAGGGATTGAGGGATTTTTTATTGGGGGATTGAGGACTCGATCGCTCAATACTTCATATTTCGCTCAAACTGCTATAGTATAGCATCGGTACGGTTAGGAAAAAATGTCTCGTAAGGTTGTTGAATTCGGGCGCGTTTTAGGGTAAAGTACACTCACAATTTACGCTGGAAATTCTCCGAAACTTCCCGATAAGAACCTATTAGGATTGGGGTTGCTGGAAAAGCTAGAGACACAAAAGTGCGATCGCACCCTGCACCGCAAAAAACAGCAAAAAGAGCGATCGCCCGCGCCAATCTACCCTCATACAGAACTCGCACCAACTAGCCAGCAGCAGCTATCCCAGGCTCGCCTCAAGGGCGGCGGGACTCTCGGGCGCGCGGGCTACACCAAAATCAAGGGAGGCGCACAACGGCTAAAAATCTTAAATATCAGCCGGGTGCGGAAATTGCGATGTCCCGTAAGCAACAACCGAACTCGATCGAGTCCCAACCTTTGATAACCTATAATTTAAATCAGATGCAGCAGGCAGTTTTTACCCGAAGCATCAAACTAACTTGCGATCTTGCTAATTAGGGATTTATTTTTTCTAACAACTAACAACTAACAACTAACAACTAATAAAGAGAGGATTGCTTAATGGCTGCAACAGATTTTAAAGACTATTACGCTATTTTGGGACTCAACAAAACCGCCACTTCAGACGAAATGAAAAAAACTTTTCGCAAACTAGCGCGAAAATATCACCCGGACATGAACCCCGGGAACAAAGAAGCCGAAGCTCGTTTTAAAGAAGTAAACGAAGCTTACGAAGTGCTCTCAGACCCAGAAAAACGCAAAAAATACGACCAATACGGTCAATACTGGAAACAAGCGGCTACAACTGGCGGCGGATGGCCCGGCGGAAACAGTACAAATGTAGACTTTGGCGGCGTTGACTTCAGCCAGTACGGCAGTTTTGACGAATTTATCAATGCCTTGCTCGGCCGCGCTGGTGGCAGTGCTGGTGCTGGTCGCAACGGTCAGTGGAATTACAGCACCTACCGCGGCGGCACCGGCGGGCCGGGCGGTTTTGGGGGATTTGAAGATTTTGCGGGGTACGAAAACCGCAGCGCAGGAAGCTCTCTCGATACCGAGGTGACGATTTCCCTAACTTTGGGGGAAGCGTTTCGCGGCACTTCTAAGCGAGTCGCCACGGGCGAAGTTTCGATTCCTGCGGGTGTGAAAACCGGCAGCAAAATTAGGGTGAAAGGCAAAGGTCAAGTTGACCCGTACACGAAGCAGCAGGGAGATTTGTACCTCAAATTAGAAGTTTTGCCTCACGCTTTTTTCCAGTTTGAGGGAGAGAATTTAATTTGCGAAGTGCCGATAACTCCCGATGAAGCGGTGTTGGGAGCTTCGATTGAAGTGCCTGCGCCTGAAGGTACGATAGTGGTAAAATTTCCAGCCGGGATGCGTTCTGGCCAGTCTTTGCGGTTGCGAGGTAAAGGATGGCCGAAACCGAAGAAGGATGAACGCACTGATTTGTTGGTCAAAATTGCGATCGTCCCGCCCAAGGAACTCACGGCCCTAGAGCGCGAATGCTATGAAAAAATCCAGGCCAATCGCACTTTTAATCCCCGGAGCAATTTAAGCCAAGCGCTACTTTGAAACAACCTGTATTGCGCGTACCAGACAACGCCAATAAGGAAAGCGAGTCATCTGTGGGGTTGAGGGGGGTTTGCAAATATCGCGGATCTGAAGTTATCGATATTGGTGAACCCGTTGTGCATTGGATGCAAGCTCGATCGATCTATTCGTACTCGATCGTTCCACTTTCTCAAGACTCATCGCTAGCTGTTAGCTGACTGGGTTGGCTACCTTCTTGGATTTTAATGCTAATGTTTTTAGCTCCTTTTTTCTCCAAATCTTTGATGTAGCCGTTGGTGTTATGAGAAGCTTCATCTTTGCTTTCGTAGGGGCCAAAATAATAGGTGCGCTTGGGCAAATCTGTGTCAACTTCCACCCACCACTGGCGACTTCTACCGCCCATTGGTTGAGTTAGTATCCAGAAAGCAGCAACGTACATACCTAATAAATAAAGTCCGAACATAGTAGCTATCCCTGAAGTCAAGTAGTTTGTAATGTTCTTAAGCTACCAGGACAAATAGAGCTATGGATCGTCCTATATGCTGATTTAGCTCTGGTAATTGTTGAGGGTGAATGCTGGTTAATATCTGCATTTTGGTGGAGAATAGTTTGAGGTTTCGGCGATGTAAGTCGTTGCAACACGTACAAATTCTACTCCCAGCGGACTAGGAGAAGATGATGTTGATATTATTGTTGAGGTTTCAGTTAACTCAACATTCAAAATTTTTAAGCTGCGATACTCTCTGAAAATTCATCTTCGTCAATGGTGAGAGCTGAAGGCTGACACCGTTTGATGCGGATGCTTACTCTTTTGGCTCCTTCGCTTTCCAAATCTTCGAGATAGCCCGGAGTATGACTGGAGGCTTCTTGGTCGGTGTCGAAGGGGCCAAAATAATAGGTACAGCGAGGCAAATCTGTGACGATTTCTACCCACCATTTTTCGGGTCTGCGGGAGTTGGGCGCAGCAAGCACTGACAAGACTACGATGTAGATACAAAATAAATAAAATCCGAGCATTTTTCCTCTTTTGGGGTTATTTATTTTCTATTGGGCTTATGCTTATGAACCGGGTTTTTAGGATACGTTAGAGGTTGCAGAGTATCTCTCAAGAAACGGGGTTTCTCTTGTCCTGCGCGCAAGTCTTGTTATAAATTTACCAAGGCAATTTGTGCGATCGCCTCGATCTAAGTGCTGATTTTGAGGCGAGATATAAAATCCTAGGGAATAAGCTATTTTGTATTTAATTTTAAGCTCTATCGCTATAAATTGTCACGAGAGTTTAAGTATTGAGTAGCTGGCAATTTAGATGGGCGACAGATTGGTTTGGGAAATATGCCGAAATGTAGAGTGACTTTACGCTACCACCGCCACAGCTTAAAAAACTGTGGCTAAAATAGCAAAACCCGCCGCGGCGGGTTGTTTTGTTAAGCTATAAAATTATTCCAACAAATCTGATTTGTCGGCCCGCATCAGGAGGCTGAGGTTTAACGCTTGCCTTTGGGGAACTGTTCGATGCCAGCCCAACCGTAAAAAACTAGCTCGTCGTTTTGAACTCGGCAGCGGTCTACTCGTAATTGAGTGCCTTCTAAGGCAAATTTGTCTAAATCTAGCAAGTTATTTACGTGGGCAATTATAGCTTGACCCAAGTCTACTGCTTGCTGGTCGCCTCCGTATGTAACGCTGACAAATTGGATTTTGCGTCGGTCTTCTACTTGCAATTGAGCTGTAATATCTATGTTGACTGGTTCGCTGGAATTGCCGATCGCAATTTCGGACTGCAGCCTAATTGATTTGTCTGTTCCGAAGCTGACTTCTGTGTTTTGAAAGTGCAGAGATTGCTCTTGATATTTCAGCTTCTGGAGTTTTTCAACTACAAAAGGTGTGTTGAATGAGGTGGTTAAATCCGATCGACTTAAGACTATTCGCATATTTGCCTGGGTAGGCTGCCGCAATTTCACGCTTCCTGCAAAAATCGCCCCAAAATCAATGGAGAGTGCTTGCAGGTAGAGTTCCATCACTTCTATGCGAAGGCCGTTGTACATCAACATACCTTTGCCAATGAAGTCGAAACCATCGATGCTTCCCTGCAATAGTTTGGCTACTGGTTCGACTCGGATGTTGGCTTCGGCCTTTTCCGAACTTTTGAATAAGGCCGCGATCGCAGCTCCTGCTACTTTGCTGACAAGGCGATCGCCACTTTGACCTTGAAAGGATGTACCGCTAAACAAAGCTGCTACCATTTATGCGTTTGCTGATCTAATGTCGCTATTATAACCTCCCATTAAGAAATGTTAAAATAG
This sequence comes from Microcoleus sp. B4-D4, assembly GCF_036705185.1. Classification (NCBI taxonomy): domain Bacteria; kingdom Bacillati; phylum Cyanobacteriota; class Cyanophyceae; order Oscillatoriales; family Microcoleaceae; genus Microcoleus; species Microcoleus sp. B4-D4. Next base: position 25,922 of record NZ_JAUBTX010000022.1, read on the forward strand.
CTTGTGCTTATTCACTTTATAAGTTGATCTTGTTTTTGATCTGCCTAGAAAGGAATATATTTGAAATTTAAGGACTCAGCGGGGTGCCTTGGAGACAGGCGCGATCGAGCAAAGCTCCATCCCATATGGTTTGTTCGATCGCAGCACAGAGCAAATTAGCCCCCGTCAGGTTAGCCCCGCGGAGTACGGCTCCATTCAAGATGGCTTCTTCCAAATCAGCGCCGGACAAATCAGCACCGGACAAATTAGCATGGCTCAAATCGGCAGATTGCAAAATTGCCCGAACCAAAGCTGCGCCGCGCAAATCGGCACCGCGCAAATCGACACCGCTCAAATCCAAATTGCCGATCGCAGCGCCTGTCAAAAAAGCACCCCCAAAACTTGCCTCGCGCACTAAAGCATTAGCAAAGGAAGCTCCGCGCAAATCGGCATTCCGAAAATCTGCGCCCCGCAAATCTGCGCCGCTCAAGTCAGCGCCGCGGAGGTTTGCTCGCAGTACCGCCCGCTGCAAATTAGCACCGGCGAGATTAGCTCCTGCTAAGTTGGCTTGAGACAAGTCGGCACCAGCGAGAGCGGCCCCTCCTAAGTCTGTGCCGGCTAAATCTCTGCCGGCCAACATATAAACTTTGCCTTTGCGTATAGCTTCGAGGTCGTTAGTCATTAGTTTTTGGTCAGTTGTCAGTTGGCAGTTGGCAGTTGGCAGTTGTCAGTTGGCAGTTGGCAGTTGGCAGTTGGCAGTTGGCAGTTGGCAGTTGGCAGTTGGCAGTTGGCAGTTGTCAGTTGGCAGTTGGCAGTTGTCAGTTGGCAGTTGGCAGTTGGCAGTTGGCAGTTGTCAGTTGTCTGTTGTTACCAATAACAAATAACAAATAACAAATAACAAATAACAAATAACCAATAACCAATAACCAATAACCAATAACTACTAACTAAAAACTACTAACTAAAAACTAATTCCCGCCATCATTTTATAACACCGGAGCGGCTGCGGTGGTTCGATCGCCCGATTCTTCCAACCAGACATTCGGCAATTGGCTGGGGCGGTTCGGTAACTCCATCAAACCCATTTCTGCGAGTCTGACGACGTTACCGAGAGTTTCTACCAAAGCCGGATCGAAGCGAGTACCCGACTGTTGCCGGCACTCTTCCAAAGCGGCGATCAAACTCAAGGCCGGACGGTCGCCGCGCGGTTGAGTCAGTTCTTGATAATAAGCTACCAATCCCAAAATCCGCGATGCAATAGGTATTTCTTCACCTCGCAAACCTTCGGGTCTGCCGCTGCCGTCCCATTTTTCCAGTTCGTGCTTGACAATTTCGGCTACTGGTGATATCTCCGGCATGGCTTGCAGCAGTTGGGAACCGATGAAACTGCGATCGCGCCAAAATGATAGAGTTGATTGGTCGAATTGATCGGGAGTGCGATCGAATACTTCATTTGGGGCCGAAACCAAGCCGACTCGAAACAGCAATCCGGCCAACCGTAGACGACGCAACTGCAAAGCCGGTAAATCCAGCAATTGCCCCAAAGTTTCTGACAGCGCCGCTACCTGCAAAGAAGCTGCGGGATTTGAACTATCGCGTTCGTCCACGCGCTGGGCCATCCGCAGAAAAGCTTGCAGTTTGTTGGCGTTCAAATTGCGGCTGACGCGCAAAGCTTGACCTTCCAATTCCCACAAATCGCGGGTTTGGCGGTTAATTGCTACCATTTGCTGCTGAGAACTTTGCAGGTAAGTGACGATCCGCGATACTACGCCGCTAATATCTGCCAAGGGCGGGCCTTTTGTGGCAAGAATCGATCGGTAAATTTCCTGCAAACTGTCGGCTAGGGGAGAATTATAATGTCGTGTCTGTTCTATAAAAATTTCTGCGGAGGCTGACACTAAGGACTGGTCAAAAGACCACAAACCGTAGAATTTTCGCTCTGTATCAACTTCTGGCTTGCCCTCTGGCAAATATTCTTCGCTGGAAAGTTCGCGGCAAAGCACCATTGCTTTGTATGTTGGAGCGAGGATGATTAAATTCCATTCTTCGATGATGGGGTCGTTTTCATCGAGATTGATTAAAGATACATTTTCTAATTGACCGGTTTTGTGGGTAGCGAAACCGCTGTCGGCTACTGCGCCGATGACAACGCGCCGAGAGGCGTTAGCAATATCCAGGTAGCGATCGGCTTCCTGCAAATACCATTTTCCCTGCTGAAACGTCACCAAAACTAGGGGTTTGAGTTCGAGTTCCTCCCCGCTGCTGGTTTGCAAGATGTGGTCTTCTAGGGCGTGACACAGGGCTACTAGGGTGTTTTTGAAGTAAACCCCGTAGCTAGAAGGCAGTTTTCCGTCGGGAAGTGTAGCTTGTAGTCTGGCGAGAGTTGATTCTGGATTCATTGCAAAAGGCGGTGCCGGCTCTTATTTATTGTAGCGGGCGATCGAGTTTTTTTAGCATTTTTTCTCATTCCCAGGCTCTAAACTGCGGCGCATCTAATTGTAACAATCTTATTTTTCTAAACTTTTGTGGGTGGGATTTGAGTAGCGCCCAAAAAGTTAAATTTAAACTGGCAATTTCAGGAACCCGGTTTCTTGCGTGATTTATCGTCACTCAACGCAAAACTCGTAGAAACCGGGTTTTTAGCGACATATCGATCAGCAATGAAACTGTCGCTACGTCTTGTCTGAATAAACTTTGTTTTACTTACCTTTTGTCCCAGAAACGTCCGCAATTAAATCGTCTTTATCAACTTTCGGAACAAAATCAGGCCGTTCTTTGGATTCCCAGCCGGGGGGACGCTTGGAGTTGTACCACGCAATGGAGCCGATACTAACCGCAGCCACAAATCCAACACCAAGAACTGAGATGGGAATAATTAGGTTGCTTTCTACCATTAGGTTAAAATCCTTATTTACTTTACTTCTTTATCATTTTATGTGCTTTGGGCGATCGCGCAATATATCTGAAGGCTGAAAAAGTGAGTGCATTGCAGCCATAATACTGAGATATGGGAATTTGGGGGCTGATTTTATGTCGCTGTTGACAATGGCATTGCTGTTAGCTGCCAGTTTTGCCCTCGGTGCTTTGCCGCTTACTAGCTGGGCGGTGCGACTGTTGGGCGGCGGTGATTTGAGGCGGTTGGGCACGGGAAATGTTGGTGTTTCGGCTGCTTTCATTCACGGCGGGAAATTGGCGGGGATTGCTGCGGTGTTGGCGGAAGTTGGCCGGGGTATTTTACCGGTTTTGGCGGGCAGATTTTACTTCCCGGATGCACCGGAAATTGCGATCGCCCTGTTGATTCCTCTAGTCGCTGCCCGGTACGCGATCGCCGGAGGTGGAGGTGTCACTAATGCCGTTTGGGGTCTTTTGGTGTTTTCGCCGCCGGTGGCTGTCTCGTCTGGCATCTGGGGGCTGCTGGTGTGGGGTTTGGCACAGCGGTGGTGGGGTAAGGGCGATCGGGCGAGACTGTTTGCTTCCCGCTGCGGCTGTCTGTGCACTCCTCTCTGGGTTTGGGTGTGGCGGCAATCAATGCCCGAATTTTTAGCAGCAGCCGGATTGGCTGTTTTGTTAGCAGCGATTAATATCCGTCAGGGTGATGATATGGCTTTATCTAAATCGGAACAATTGTTTTCTCTAGATGACTCGCTGGATGCTGCAATCTGCGGCGATAAAGCTGCTAAGTTGTCTCAGCTAAAACGCGCTGGTTTTAATGTTCCTAATGGTTGGATATTATCACAAGAAGCGGGCATCGGGCATCGGGCATCGGGCATCGGGCATCGAGGAAATAGTGATGATTTGTCAATTTCTGATGCTTTAATCCAAAACCTTAAAGCTAAAATCCCAAATCGCATAATTGTGCGCTCTTCGGCTGCGGGAGAAGATGGCGATTTTAGTTCTGCCGCCGGACAATATCAAACTATTGGGCCTGTTTTGACTGAAGCAGAATTGCTCGACGGCATTAATTGCTGCCACCAGTCTTATTGGACTTCCGAAGCTGTGGCTTACCGCCGCCAGCGACAACTCCCCGACACTCAAATGGCTGTTTTGATTCAGCCTTATATTGAAAGCCAAATTGCCGGAGTTATGTTCAGCCGCAATCCTTTAGATGGCGGTTCCCAAATCATTATTGAAGCTTTGCCGGCAGGTGCTGCATCTGTTGTTGGCGGGCAAGTTACTCCGGTTCATTTGGAAGTGGATTTTAGCCAAGTTGAAACTTTAGAAGAAAATTTAAGCGCCCTAGAATTTAGTTCAATTCTTGATAAACAAATCATCGCAGAATTAGTCAAACAAGCGCAAGCCATCGAAGCTTTTTTTCATGGCATCCCGCAGGATATTGAGTGGAGTTGGGACGGGGAAAAAATTTGGATTTTGCAAAGCCGCCCGATTACCAATTTGCAGCCGTTTTGGACGCGGACTATTGCAGCAGAAGTGATTCCCGGTGCAATTCGCCCGCTAACTTGGTCGATTAATCGGCCGCTGACTTGTGGAGTTTGGGGAGAGATTTTTCAGGTGGTTTTGGGCGATCGCGCTGCTAATCTAAATTTTAATGAAACAGCAACTTTGCTGGGTTCCCACGCCTATTTTAATGCGACTTTGTTGGGCGAAATTTTTCGGATGATGGGATTGCCTGAGCAGGGTTTGGAATTTTTGCTGAGAGGGCAGAAGATGGGTAAACCGCCTTTGGGGAAGATTTTGCCTTCTTTGCCCGGTTTGTGGCGTTTAGTGCAGCGGGAGAGGGCGCTAAATGCAGATTTTGAGGGCGATCGTACTTCTGTTTTTATCCCCGCGCTGCAAAGTCTGGAGAAGTCAGTTGGCAGTTGGCAGTTGGCAGTTGGCAATAGTAACAATGCCCAATGCCCAATGCCCGATGCCCAATTCCCAATGCCCAATTCCCAATGCCCAATTCCCAATGCCCAATTCCCAATTCCCAATGCCCAATTCCCAATGCCCAATTATCAATATTTGTCCGAGTTGTTCGCGAGAGCAGAGCAAATTCAGGAGTGGCTGAAACCGATTACTTATTACAATATCTTAGGGCCGATCGGGCTGGCAATTCGCAAGGCAATTTTTCGCGTTCCCGATGAATGGTTGGACAATGGTAATGCACCGGAAATTGCTTCGGTGCGGGCTTTGCAGCAGTTAGCAAAAAAGTTGCGACAAGCTGCAATTTCACAATCGGACGAGACTATTTCAACGCCACAACTAACGCAGATATTTGCTGAAAGTTCGGCGCTGCAAGCGGAATTTGCACAGTGGCTTGATACTTACGGATATTTGAGCGAAGTGGGGACCGATATCGCTGTTGCTACTTGGCGCGAACAACCGGAAATTTACCAAAAGTTAATCGTAACTATGGCTCAAAAATCTGCTGTAACTAATTTAGATGAAAGTCGAAAGTTGGGCTTGAGTTTTTGGCAGAAATGGCGATTGGATAAATGTCAGGAAAGAACTGCAGTCAAAAATGAAATTAGCCAAGTTTACGCCCGGTTGTTGGCTGATTTGCGCTGGACTTTTTTGGAGATTGAGGCTTGCGGATTGGTAATGGATGTATTTGCGGAAGCTGGGGATATTTTTTATCTGGAATTTGGGGAGATTCAGCAGTGGATTCGCAGTGGCGCGAGTGTTGGTTTTCAGGATACCATTAGCCAAAGGCGCGATCGCCTGTTAACCGATCGCGATCGCCCGATTCCCCCTGTAGTCTACGGCAATTTGCTGCCAAATTCTCGGCAAAGGTCGATCGACTCAGCAACATCTGCAACTGGCATTATGCAGGGAATCCCCGCAAGTATCGGCTGCGTCGAAGGTTTTATCAAGATTTGCCGCACCGCCACTACAGATTTAGGCGAAAGTGCGATCGTTGTCGTACCCTACACCGATGCAGGTTGGGCACCCCTGCTGTTAGGAGCAACAGCAATTATATCTGAAGTTGGCGGCCAATTGTCTCACGGAGCAATAATCGCGCGCGAGTACAAAATTCCCGCCGTTATGAATATTCCAGAAGCTACAACTCGCCTGCGAGACGGTCAAAAAGTGCGGGTAGACGGATATCTCGGCACTGTGGAATTGCTCGAATAAACGAAACGAAAAATAATGTAAAAACTCATGCCTGCGGTACGGGCAGGTTTTGCCAACAATAATTACCTAACCACCATAATCTAGTAAATGCGCCCCGACAGATAAAAAAGCCGTTTATTCACAATGGTGCAAGATATCCGCCCTACAAACCGCTCTCAAATTGCCTCTTTCCTAAAGTAAGAAATTCTGCACAACATAGTTCCCCAGATTTCTACCAGAACTCAAACCATCTACGTTAGCAGTCATGAAATGGATGCCTCCGTAAAGGCGGCTCATCCCCGATTCGTCAGCAGCTTCGGCAAAGTTTTCAAAAGTTCGCAAACTGTTGACAGATTTATCTCCCTTGTCCGCAAAGCCGTAATCCGAACCGAATGCAGCATTCAGAACAGGCTCTGCCGCACCGCTAAAGGTACTGTGGCCCGACGTGTACTCGGGGAACGGCGGAGTCGTTAGCAGCGGAGTCCACAGGGGGTCGGCTGTCGTGTTGGGGTTGTTGTCTCTGTCAGCTTCGCGGATAGCTGTCACCGGTCGCCACAAATTGTACTTGTACTTGGTATCCCAAGAGACAACAGCAGCATCGGCGAGGGCAAAATTTAGCAGGGCGAACAACCGGGCGTTATCTTCCAGAGAGTTACCCGCCAGGGCGGCTGCATCTTCGGCGATTTGGTTCCAGTGGCCCGGAGGCGTAAACGTGCCTGCACCGTTGGCCCAGAAGTTGGCGATGGCAGTTTGATCTGGGGTGCGCGTGAGACTGTCACTTTTGCCGATTTCTTTGATGAAGTTAACTTCCTCTGCGTACTTGGCGCTGTCAAGGGCGAGGGGGCCCTCTGTGCGAAACTGAGGACCGCTAGTCATAACAAAGGGAGTAACGCCGGGCCACTGCGGCGCCAGCCCTACAGCAAAAGCGGGGGTAGTCGGCGTCCAGAGACCGGGCTCGGTTGAGGGGGTGTACGGCACTTCTATCTTTGTGCCGTCTGCACTCCGCAAATCGATAATTTGGTCGGCAACTTTTTGTCCGAGGGCGATGCCGTCTTCTTTAGATTTACCGTCAGGAATTTTAGCTAAAGACGATGCGTATGCTTCGTTGAATGTGGCTGCTTGGGCTGGGTAGAGGCTGACTAAGACGCGGAGGGCAGCGGCTGCTGTGGCTGCTTCTGGTGATGTGCCTGCTGGTGCATCGATGCTGATCCGGTAAGGGCTGTATTTTTTGCTGATGGAGTTAACAGAGTCGTAAACGGCTGCCTGAACCATTGCCATGTTCCGGGAGGCTTGGGGAGGCGCGGTGTTGCCTGTCCGCACTGCATTCAGCATGACTCCGTTCCAATCGAGGATGGGGTTTCCCGATAGTTGAGTTGTGAAGTTGTCGCGGTTGATCGTGCTGCTGTTGACTCCTGGCAATACTGCTAAATATTCGCCCGTGAGTTTGTCTTGAATTACGGTGCTGTTGCTGTTAGCGTCCGTGCCTTGCTTGATGTCTAAGTCTTCAAATGTGAGGCCGTCTAGCAATCGAATTTTGTCGCTGCCACTGCCGAAGTCTGTGATGTAGTCGGCCGTGGCTAAAGTGCGGCCGCCATTGTCTTTAGCAATAGCAAATATATCATCGCCTGTGCCACCGGTCACGGTATCGCTACCTGCGCCGCCGTAAATGATATCGTTGCCGGAGTCGCCCAAAATTAGGTCGCTGCCTTTGCCTCCCCAGAGAATGTCATCGTCTGCACCGCCGGAAATCGTATCGTTGCCTCGATCGCCGCATATTTTGTCTTTGCCTGCATCGCCTTCGAGATAGTCGTCTCCGCTGTTGGCATAAATTATGTCGTTGCCATCCAAGGCGTTAATTCTGTCTGGTTCTGAACTTCCTTCGAGATAGTCGAATTTCGCCGTACCGGTAAGAGAAACCATTGGTATTTATGGGAGATTGTTCGTTAAATAATAGCAAAGACTCACAGTACAGATAAATGATCGCATCTGTTCGCTTCTGATTTATCTTATGATATTTTGCGCTTACTACGTAAATACCCTGACTTCAACTTTATGAAATCTTTAATGTTTAACTTATTTTTATAAATTTTGGGAATTCTTTGTACACAAAAGTACCTAATTTGTTCTAATTATTTACCATCTTACTGGCGTTCTTAATATTTTTTTAAGTTATCTACATGGTGAGAATAAAAGTATAAAATAACCGTAATTAATTCGGTATTTACTTAAGTACAATAGATGTGTGCGATTATTTGTTAAGCACTTCTCAATGCTGCGATCGGGTCGAGTTTGGAGGCCTGACGCGCCGGGACAACGCCGAAGAACAGACCTACAGTGCCGGATACGCTGACTGCAAGGGCGATCGCCACGGGTGAAATGCCAGCTTGCAGGGGCGTGAAATTACCTACAAGCAAGATACCGCCGACACCTACGCAAGTACCTACTATCCCTCCGGCAGCGGATAAAATTATAGCTTCGACGATAAATTGAAACAGGATATCTTGTTGCGAAGCCCCGATCGCCTTTCTGAGCCCGATTTCTTGAGTCCGTTCGCTTACAGATACTAGCATAATGTTCATAATCCCAATTCCGCCTACTAACAAAGAAATACTAGCAACAGCAGTTAGCATCAGTGTCAGGGCCCCGGAAATCGAGTCCATTGTCGCCATTAAATCTTTCTGATTTCTGACAGTAAAGTCATCTTCTGTAGTAATCTTGTGCCGCAGTCTCAGCAAGTTTTCTACCTGAAATTGAGCCGCGTCCATTTTCGACTCATCTTGAATAGAAATAAACAGCGAGGTGACAGCTAAACCGTAGGGAGATTTCCGCCCGACAATGCGGTTTGCCATTGTGGCGATCGGCACAACAGCCGAGTTATCATAATTCGTACCAAAAGATGTACCTTTGGATGCCAATACTCCAATCACTTTCATGCTGACATCTTTGACTCGTACTTGTTCGCCGAGGGGGTTAGCATTGTCAAACAGTTTCTCGGCCAATTCTGAACCGAGCACTACAACTTGATTGTTTTGCTTAACATCGAGTTCGGTCAAAAATCGCCCTTTAGCCATTTCAAAATTTCTGACTTCTAGAAATTCTGGAATCGTGCCAAAAATGAGAGCCGAAACATTTTTGTTGCTGTAGCGAACAATCTCCGAACTGTTGAGTTCTGCTGAAACACCTTGCACCGACGAGACTTGAGTGGCGATCGCCTTACCATCCTCTACTATCAATGTTTGAGGCGCGCTGGCGATCGAACTTCGCCTAGCATTGGGCACTCCCGGCCTCACGATCAATACATTTGTACCCAGGGATTGAACTTGTCCTGCTACAAATTTTTGTGCTCCCTCTCCAATTCCAATCATCGCAATTACCGAAGCGTTTCCGACAATCATCCCAATCATCGTTAAACTGCTGCGAGTTTTGTTTGCTACCAATGTTTGACCGGCCATTTTGACGCTTTCAATAAAATTCATACTTTGTTGTTTGTTGTTTGTTATTGGTTATTTGTTATTGGTTATTTGTTATTTGTTATTTGTTATTGGGCATCGGGCATCGGGCATCGGGCATCGGGCATCGGGCATCGGGCATTGTAATTGAAACCCACAAATAACCAATGACTAATGACTACTGACTAATGACTACTGACTACTGACTACTGACTACTGACTAATTAAGCACTTCTCAATGCGACAATCGGGTCTAATTTAGCAGCTTGTTTTGCGGGTACGATGCCGAAAAATAAGCCGATACTGCCAGAAACACCGACTGCAAGGGCGATCGCCACTGGAGACACGCTAGCTTGCAAAGGAGTGAAAGCAGACACCAAAAGCACACCGCCGATACCGAATCCAGTGCCGATCGCGCCACCAGCAGCCGACAAAATCACAGCCTCAATCATAAACTGAATCAAGATATCCTGCCCCGAAGCACCGATCGCCTTTCTCAGTCCAATTTCCTTAGTACGTTCCGTCACAGAAACCAGCATAATATTCATAATTCCAATGCCGCCCACAAACAGCGAAATTGCCGCCACAAAAGCCAACATCAGAGTCAAAGCACCAGTAATGCTGCCCAAAGTCTTCATTAAATCCTTCTGATTTCGGACAGTAAAATCATCCTCTTTAGTAATATTGTGGCGCAATCTGAGCAGATTTTCTATTTGAAACTGTGCCGCCCGCATCAAACTCTCATCCTTGATTGAAACCGAAATAAATGTTACCTTTGTCCCGTAGGGAGACGAGCGGCCGACAATGCGGTTTGCCATCGTTGTCAGCGGCAAATAAACATTCATATCTTGATTGTCGCCAAAACTCGAACCCTTTGACTGCATGACACCAATCACTTGAAAAGTCGAATTTTTGATGCGAATATATTGACCTATCGGCTGTGTATTGCCAAACAATTGTTCGGCAGCTTCTGAACCTAAAGCAACTACATTTTCTTGTCTTTCTAAATCTAATTTGCTTAAAAATCTACCTTTGGCAACATCAAAGCTTCTGACTGTCAGAAATTCTGGGTTGGTTCCGACAATGGAAGATGAGACGTTTTTATTGCGGTAAGTAACGAGTTGACTATCATTTAGAGTTGGTGAAACTTCTTGGACGGAAGGAACTTGAGATGCGATCGCCTCTGCATCTTCCAACACCAAAGTCTGAGGCGGAATCACCGGACGACTTTGCGCTTCAGGACTTCCGGGAATGATAAACAGCAAGTTTGAACCCAGAGAGTTAACTTGTCCCGCAATAAACGTTTGAGCTCCTTCGCCGATACCAATCATCGAAATGACAGAGGCATTACCAATAATAATTCCTAACATCGTCAAGCTGCTGCGGAGTTTGTTTGCCGTCAAAGTTGTGACAGCCATTTTGACACTTTCAAAAATATCCATAATTCAATTTTAGTAGTTTGTAGGGTGCGCACTGCGCACCGGTTAAGTTGATCGGATAAGCAATAAGCACCGGCTGACTAAATTTCAGGAAATCAGGACTGACGACCTAATCATCTTGGGTGCACAATGTCAAAGAAAGTCAATGTGTTAAATCTGAAGCACATAAGAAGCATTAAACCGCTATTTCACGTTCGGATTAGTCATAATTAAAGCAAGGAAAATTGCCTGGAATGAGCTTAGGTTCAAAATGAAAACGCTTCGGTGGGCTACAAAGTCAACCGGTGCGCAGTGCACACCCTACAAACTAATGACTAATGACTAATGACTACTTTTGATTCTTAATAATATCCTCCAACTTTTTACCAGCAGGAAGTTCAGTAAACACCCGATCGCCCGCCTTGGCACCCTCCAAAATCTGAATCTTGTTACCAATAGTCGATCCAACCGTCACAGGCATAAACTTCGGCTGCTGTTTCTCATCGGGAACTAGCACACCCGTTTGACCTTTATTAGTCACAATTGCCACCGTCGGCACAACTAAAGCATTGCTCAGCTTTTGACCGACAAATCTCAAATCTACATTCATACCCGACTGCAAGAAATCCTTGCCAGAGTCGATCGCAACTCGCACTTGAAACAGCGTCACATCCCGTTCCTTAACTGCTTCTGGCGCAATTAACTTAACGCGGCCTTTAAACACTTTATCGGGATAAGCATCAGCCACTATTTCAACTATTTGACCAGGTTTAATTTGACTGATATCTGCTTCCGGGACTTTCGCCAAAACCTCCACATCTCTAGCCAAAGCGACAATCGATGTCGAAGTAGCCGAAGTAGCTTCCGATGCCGAAGTTGCCGGAGTTACAAAAGCTCCTTGAATGGCGTATCTTTGGGTAATAATTCCCGCAAAAGGAGCGCGAACTTTCGTATCTTCTAACTGCACTTCTTGAAAACGGACTTGAGCCTGAGCTTCGGCTAAATCAGCTTTAGCGGCAGCTATTTCTTCGGGGCGAGCACCGTTTTCTTGGGCGGCCAATTGGCTTTTTGCTTCAGCAACTCCTGCTTCGGCTTTAGCGATTTCTTCTGGACGGTTGCCGTTTTCTAGTTGCGTTAATTTGCTTTTTGCTTCGGCAACTTCTGCTTCGCCTTTGGCAATTCCTTCCGATCGCGTACCGTTTTGCAACTGTTTTAATGCTTGCTGCTCGACATCGACAGCAGCTTGCAGTTGCTTAATTTGCGACTGCCGACTTTCTTGCAGTTGTTGCAGGCGTTTTTGAGATTCTGTTAATTTAGCTTGAGCAGTGCGATCTTCTTTGATTAATTCATCCAGTTTATCTTTAGCAAGAGCGCCTTCTTGCACTAACGGGCGGTTACGTTCCACCCGCTTAGCTGTTAGTTCGGCTTGGGCTTTACTCGATTCAATTTGCGTTTGTGCTTGGGCAATTTCTTGTTTAACACTGCCGGTTTGAGCATCTGCTAAGCGAGCTTGAGCTTGGGCTAAACGAGCTCGCCCTTGGCCTACTTCTTCGATGCGGCTACCTGCTCGCAGTTGCTGCAAATTAGCTTGAGCTTGGGCTAAACGAGCTCGCCCTTGGTTTACTTCTTCGACGCGGCTGCCGGCTTGGAGTTGAGCCAGAGTCGCCTCGGCTTGATCTAAGCGCGATCGGGCGCTGGCGATGTCTTCCGATCGATTCCCGGCTTCGATTTTGGCTAGTTTGGCTTGCACGCTGGCTTCGCGGGCTTTAGCTTGAGCCAGTTGAGCTTCTACATCGCGGCTTTCCATCCGCGCCACGATTTGTCCTGCTTCGACTTTATCGCCCTGTTCGACAAATAATTCTGCGATCCGCCCGGAGCCTTTGGGGCTGAGATTCACGCGCTGTACGGGCTGCACCGTACCGCTAGAGGTGATCCGCACGGTGAGGTTTTGGGCTTCCACCGGCACTGTCATCGCGGCGATCGCATCTACTTTCGGCTGCGATTTACTATTTACTAAATATATGGTAGTCGGTACAGCTAGCAACCCGGCTGCAACCAACCCGATCGCCCACCGCTTCGACTTCGGCGCGGGCTTCTTCGGAGACTGCTTTTGGGCGGTTTTATTATCTGCAATTTTGGTCTCTGGGGCCTTGGTGTCTGCAATCTTAGAATCTTCCACCTTGACCTGAGCAGCTTCCTCTTTAGGACTAACTATCATACCGACTTACCAGCTAATTTAATCTCAGGATTACCTTAAAGGTAAAATTTTTGCGGATGCTTGGCATCGTCTTTGAGACTCATCCTATCGGGTGATTTAAAAAAAGTTCCCCAACCAGCACCTATAAACAATTATAGCTAATTATTGCAGCATATTAAATAATGTTAAGCTTTTTCAGTCTCAAGATGTGGGCCCAAACTTCCCTCGCGCCAAACTCAGTCTATGGGAAGGCTTTCTTTGGGGTGCGATCGAGCGCTTGGTTGCGCCACAGTCATCGCAGGGCGATCGGGCAGTTTTAAGCTCGTAACCTTACAATATTAAGACGCGGATTATCATAAACCCGGTTTGGCGATCGCCAAGCTTAAATCCTGAATACATCTGCCCCGAACCCGCAACAGGTTAAAATATTTTGCAAATCCCTTAAAAATGGAAAACACCAAAAATGAATCGTCCTCAAAGCGTTACAATTCTGGCAATTTTGCAGCTAATTAGCGGGATATTCAGTATCCTTGACGGCTTGTTCATCTTGCTATTTGCTGGCATTTTTGGCGGTCTCGGTGCGGCAGTCGGCGGCGCAAAAGTTGGCACAGTAATCGGCGGATTCATTGCAATTTTTGCTGCGATCGCTTTAATTATCGGCATTATTTCCTTAGTCTTAACTTGGGGTTTGTTTCAACTCAAAACTTGGGCTTGGACGGGAACATTAATTATCCATGTCATCGCCATTTTGGCGCAAATTGCCAAATTGTTTGGCAGCGCAGGTGCAGCAGTTAATTTTTTAACTTTGGGTTTTGCAGCAGCTAGCATTTACTACCTGCTGCGGCCGGATGTTAAACAAGCGTTTTCTATTGGATCTATTAATCGTTTCTGATTTGTGAATAAGATTTTTTTTTGAACCGCAGAGGCGCAGAGGACGCAGAGAAAGAGAGGCAAATATAGAGGTTTACAAATAGTTTCAGGATTGTTATTGGCTCTAATTAACGGTAGCGAATTCTTGGGTCGAAAAAAACATAGGAAATATCAACCGCCAGATTAATCAATACAAAAGTCACAGACACAAAAATTACTCCTCCTTGAACAATGGGGTAATCCCGCGCCAGAATTCCGCTGTAAATCCAAGAACCAATTCCCGGCCATGAGAAAATCGTTTCAGTCAGAATTGCGCCGCCTAAAAGCGTTCCAAACTGTAAACCAATAGTTGTGACGATCGGCAAAAACGCATTTTTCAAAGCGTGTCTCAAAATTACCCAATATTCCGGCAAACCCTTCGCCCTCGCCGTGCGGATGTAATCTTGCTGCATCACTTCCAGCATAGCAGCACGGGTGATGCGAGCGATAATTGCTAGGGGGATAGTTCCTAAAGTCAAGGCTGGAAGGATGAGATGGGCGATCGCATCCCGGAAAGCCACCAAATTCCACTTCAGCAAAGAATCCAAAACATAAACACCCGTAATCGACTTAAAACCCAACCCCAAATCTACACTAATCCGCCCGCTAGGAGGCAGCCATTTCAGATAAACTGCAAACAAATAAATCGACATCAATCCCAACCAATAAACAGGCAAAGATACGCCTATTAAGGAACCGCTCATCGTTAGATTATCGAGCCAGCTATTTTTGCGAACAGCAGCCAAAATTCCCGCCGGAATTCCGATAATAACTGCCACCAACATCGCCGCCACCGAAAGTTCTAAAGTAGCAGGCCAGCGAATTTTAATTTCATCAATTATCGGAATCCCGCTAATAATGCTATTTCCCAAATCAAAGCGAAGCAAACTCCCTAAAAAAGCCAAATATTGCAAAGGTAAAGGCTGATTCAGACCCAACCTCGCTCTTAAGATTTCCACCTGTTCGGGAGTTCCCCGTTCTCCCAAAAGCACAGTCGCCGGGTCTCCCGGTATCAAATGCAAAAAAGCAAATACTAGCAGAGTGATTCCGAAAAGGACTGGCAATATTCCCAGCAAACGTTTAACAATATATTTAGCCATTTTTATAATTAATAATTCGCAACTAATAATCTCATATTTGCGGCATTTTTATAACAAATACATTTCTATTACTCTCTTTTTTTTGAGTCCCCGAAAGCGGAATTTGTGTGTGATATCAAATTCGGTAGCATCGGAACCAATGAACCGCGAAGATGCTTATAGCGCGTTAAAAAAAACGTACATCTTCTTCTTTCTCTAACTTCGCGTTCTAGCGCTGACGCGCCGCTTCGCGTACTGCGCCTTCGCGGTTCATATCAAATCCGGTAGCATCGGAATAATTCAGATATATATTCTCGGACTCTGTGTACTCTGTGTACTCTGCGGTTAAATCATTCCGATGCAACCGGAAACGATATCATTCGATCTTACCACCTATTAATTATTATTCCGGTGCAACCGGAAATGATATGAAGCAGCGATTTCCAATCCCCCGGAATTGATGGTTTAATTCATCCGATTTTGGAGCGCAGATCATTCTATGCCACACAGGTAAAACCAGCTATTTTCAAGACTTGCTCACATCCTCAAAAGACTCCGATCCCAAAGGACTCGGAACCCAACCTTGAATATTCTTGCGCTTCCCTAAAAGCGGCTGCGAATGTACGATCGGCAAACGCACAGCTTCCCCATGCAAAATCTCGCTAACTTCCGCATAAATTTTCGCCCTAACTGCTTTATCCCCACTCGCCCTTCCCCGATCCAAAAGTTCCAGAACTTTCTGATTTTTCCAATTTCCCAAATCCGCCGTCGAACCAGGCCCGAAGTGAGGATAATAAAAATTGTCTGGATCGCCATAATCTCCAGTCCAACCCATCATAAAAGCTTGAAAACCTGGAGGTTTTAGCCGATCGGCCAAATAAGCAGACCAATCCTTTGTCAGCAACTTTACCCGAATCCCGATCGCGCTCAAATCCGCCGCCAAAGCTTCAGCAATCGGCTTCGGCGTGGGAAAATAGGGACGGCTGACCGGCATATACCACAAATCCAAATCAAAACCGTTCGGATAACCGGCTTTCGCCAGCATTGCTTTAGCTTGCTGCGGGTTAAATTCGTAATCTTTAACTTTGTCTGACTGCGCCAAATTCAGCGCAGGCGGAACAAATTGCGAGTCATATTTGCCAAGTTCTCCCCAGAAAGCTTTGACTATGGCTTCCTTGTTGATTGTTTGGGCGATCGCCCGCCGCACCTCTGGTTTCGACAAAGGCGCGTAACTCGGATTTAACGCTAAATAACCCACATTAAAAGAAGGACGCAAAACAGTTTCTAAATTAGCATCCGCCTGCACTTCTTTCAATTGATCTGGCGTTAAATCCACAGTAAAATCAAGTTGACCGGCCCTCAATTGAGCCAGCCGCGCCGCCGGATCGTCAACAAACCGAATTACCAACTGATTGACTTTCGGCGTTCCAGTTTTCCAATAATTCGGATTTTTTTCTAAAACAATGCGATCGCCCGAGATCCATTCCTTAAACACAAAAGGCCCCGTACCCACCGCCAGCGACCCCGGAGTGCCGTATTTAGCCCCCGCTTTTTTCACCGCCGCCGGACTCGCCATCCCAAAATAACCCGACCCAATCGCCGCAGGAAAGGCAGCAAAAGGTCGATTTAAAACAAACTTAATCGTAGACTTATCAACAACGGTCACATCTTTTACCAGGGAATCTTTATCACCCTTAAATCCTGCAAAAAAGTCTTTCCAAATTTGATAAGTTTTCCCCGATTCTCGAAAACCGTCAGGATTTTTGGCATCCCACCAGCGATCGACATTAAACTTAACAGCGTCCGCATCAAAATCCGTCCCGTCGTGAAACTTTACCCCTGATCGCAATTTAAAAATCCAAGTTTTACCATCCGTAGAACTCGACCATTCCGTAGCGAGACTCGGTTCCAGTTCCACAGTTCCCGGTTTAAAATCAGTCAAGCGATTGTAAATTTGGTCGATCGCAATCACCGAATTGCCATCCGTAATATTTCCCGGTTCCAGATTGACAGGCGGCCCGCCCGCACCGTAAACTAAAGCACCCGGTGGAACTGCGGCGGGAGTTGGCCCAGTTGGAGAATTATTGCTAACCGTGTCTGAAGTAGTGCTGCAATTTGATAGAATTACAGCCATCCCAAAAAATAAACCTAATAAAACTAAACGCCAGGATTTTAACAATCTCATCTCAATAACTTCCGTTTAATAGCAAATTATACTCATATAAATAAAATTCTAAACGGCTCTTTCTCTCCCCTCTGCGATCTCTGCGTTCTCTGCGGTTCATTTCTCTTTCTAGCTACCAAGAGTGCGATCGGCGGTTTGTTGAAAAAAAATCTATAGCGGTTCTCAAAAAAGTGAAGTACGCACCAGCCACCCGCACCCGCGAGGCTTATTCCCGCGATCCGGTGTACCTCACAGCCAGGAAAAACGCTATAGTTTACTTCATAAAATAGGATTGCTATGGGCGATCGCACCACAAGCCTACAACTCATAACTCTCTTCACCCAGAGTCCCCGATTCTCCGATACCGAGAAACTCTTCATCCTCTGCTTCCTCAACAGCCAAATCAAAACTTTCAACCACAAACGGCAAACCGGCTGCCATCAAACCGCGCTGAATGCGATCGGGCGTTTCCTCAAACAACACAAATAGCGGATGAACCGCCTCAGCTTCATCGCTGAAAATATGTCTGTAGCGGTGCGGCATCACCCATTCGTAACCATTATCCAGCCAAACCTGAGACTGCCGCCAGCGACCCAACAAAGCAGAAAAATCCTCGCCCGGGCGGTGAATGAAAATCAAAATTTCCACTCCAATTTTAACTTTCCATTCGGGATCGCACATCAAAATCACCAAGTCGCAGGGCAAACAAACCGCCTGTCCGGGCGATATGCTAGTCCCCCCGCTTCCCGCATAGGAAACCCCGTCCCGCAAGCGCGCAATGGGCAAAGGAATGCTTATTAAACTTTCGTTGGCCCGGCGGATACTCGGAATCATTTCCATGTAAACCCGATATTTTTTCAGCAGGGCGATCGCGGCAGAAGATTCGCTGTACTCTGCTAGTAAGGCCTCGTAATGTGATTGTTTAACAGACATTTTAAATTAAGTAATAGGTAATTAGTCAACAGTCAACAGTCAACAGTTAACAGTCAACTGACAACCGCAAACTGCCAACTGACTGCTGACTATTTTTTACATCTTCTGAAACACTGCGAACATCGGCAAATACATCGACAGCAAAATCGAACCTACGATACCACCGACGACAACAATCATCAGAGGTTCTAGCATACTGGTAAGTCCTTTTACTGCTTCTTCAACTTCCGTTTCGTAGAAAGCGCCAACTTTCATCAGCATCTTGTCAAGTTCCCCAGTTTCCTCACCAATTGCCATCATTTGAATGGCCAAAGACGGGAAAACTTGCTGTTCTTGCAAAGCAATACTGATCATGCCGCCGCTTTGAATTTCCTGTCTCGCATATTCGATCGCATTAGATATCGCCTGGTTTCCCGCCACATCTCGCACAATTTCCAGCGAATTGAGAATCGGCACGCCCGATCGCGTCAGCGACCCAAATATCACGCAAAACCGAGCCACAGCAGATTTTTCGATCAAATCTCCAAAAATCGGTAACTTCATCGCAATCCGATCGATTTGCAGGTGGCCCATTGGAGTTTTGTAGTACATATCGAAGGCAAATTTTAGCGCTATAATCACCCCAATAACTGTTATCTGTTGGATCGGAGGCCAAGCCGTACAAAATGCACTAATTGCCAACATAAATAGCGTAAAAGCAGGCAAATCTGCACCAATATCCTTAAAGATTTTAGCGAAAGTTGGCAGCAAGAATATAGTCATTGCGAAAAAAATCACGATCGCGATAGAGAACACAGTCTTCGGATAAGACATCGCCGAATTAATTTCAGCCTCCGTTTTGTGATTTTTTTCCATCATCAGCGCCAGACGGTCTAGGGTTTCATCCAGCACACCACCGACCTCTCCCGCCGCCACCATACTGATAAACAGTTGGTCAAAAACATCAGGAAACTTCGCCATCGCCTCTGCCAAGTTTATCCCCTCCTGCACGTCAGCATTCATGCTCCTGAGCGCTCGCTTCAACTTCGCATTAGAACACTGCTCGTGCAGCACGGAAAGGCATCTCACGATCGCCACCCCGGCATTAAACATAGCCGCAAACTGACGAGCAAAAATAGCCATATCCTTAACAGTAAGACTGGTAAAGTTATACTCGATTTGCTCCTGAATCGCACTGAAATCAAAACTACCTTTCGGTTTTTCGCGGACAACGTTGGTAGCCACAGCTCACCTCTGAAAATTTATTAAAAATTAGTTGTCAGTTGTCAGGTGTTAGTTGTCAGGTGTCAGTTGTCAGGTGTCAGTTGTTAGTTGTTAGTTGTTAGTTGTTACCCATAATTAATAACAAGGGCCAACAGCAAACTGACTAATGAATAATGACTAATGACTAATGACTAATGACAAATGACAACTGACTACTGACGGAATTAATGAGCTCCTACCTTGGCGCCACCAACAGGTGCTGGGCCAATCAAGCGTTGGAGTTCGTCAGCCTTAGAAGCCTTCGCCATTGCCGATTCCCAAGTGATTTTCCCGGTTTTGTAAAGTTCAGCCAAGGCCATTTCCATCGTCCTCATACCCAACTTCGCTCCCATTTGGATTTGGGAGTAAATCATTGGAGTTTTACCCTCCCGGATCAAGTTAGACATAGCTGGAGTATTCACCATGATTTCCATAGCGCAACAACGGCCGCCCCCAATTTTCACTACCAAATTTTGGCTAGCAATTCCGACTAAAGAGTTAGACACCTGGGCGCGAACCTGGGGCTGTTGAATCGGTGGAAACACGTCCAAAATCCGATCGACCGTTGCACCGGCAGAGTTAGTGTGCAGCGTTCCCATCACCATGTGACCAGTTTCTGCCGCCGAAATTGCCAGACCGATCGTTTCCAAGTCCCGCATTTCCCCCACCAGAATCACGTCAGGATCTTCCCGCAGGGCTGCTTTGAGCGCATTAGAAAAACTCTTAGTATCTTCGCCCTTTTGACGCTGGTGAAACAAACTCTTGACATTCGGAAACACGTATTCGATCGGATCTTCAACTGTGAGAATGTGCTCTGCCCGCGTCCGGTTGATCAGATCCAACAAAGCAGCCATCGTAGTAGTTTTCCCGGAACCGGTTTGTCCCGTCACCAACAACATACCCCTCGGTCTTTCCGTCATGTCCCGCAAAATCTGCGGCACGCCTAAAGCATCTGCGTTAGGAATCTTGGAAGCCAGAGCCCGCATACAAGCAGCCCAAGCACCCCGCTCCCGGTAGACATTGACCCGGAACCGAGCCAATCCTCTCACACCGTAAGCACAGTCGAGCTCCCACTCCATTTCCAACTGCTTGCGCTGCATATTGTTGAGCATTTGGAAAATCAGGATTTGCACTTCCTCAGCAGACAGAATGTCGCCGTATTGCGTTTGAGGAGTTAGTTTACCGCTGACTCGGAAGAAGATCGGCGCACCCGCTTGGATGTGTATGTCCGAACCCCCTTGCTCTACCAGGGACTCCAGTACGTCTTCAATCATCAGACCCATAGATACCTCTCCTAGATCGAGTTGATAGTTATTGACTAATTTAACTCAGTTAACAGTTAACAGTTGACAGTGGGCAGTTGACAGTTGACAGTTGGCAGTTGGCAGTTGGCAGTTGGCAGTTGGCAGTTGACAGTTGACAGTTGACAGTTGACAGTTGACAGTTGGCAGTTACTACCAATAACTAATGACTACTGACTAATGACTACTGACTATTGACTACTGACTATTGAATCAATCCAAAAAGCGCGGTGTCAAGCAGTAGGGACAATCCAGCATCTCGGGCTTCAATTCGGCCCGACAAGTTTTGCAGGTAAGTCCCTGCTTGCGCTTAGCTTTCATTTCCGCCTCCAAACCCGAGTCAGTAAATGTCACCCGCTCGACTTCTTCAAAGGTAGTCGCGCCTTCTCGCACCAACTGCAAGCTGTAAGCCAACAAAGTTTTCATCCCTTCTTCTACTGCTGCTTCCTTAATTTGCTCTGTGGGAGCTCCTTGAGTGATCAGAGTTTGAAGCCGCTCAGTATTTTTCAGGTACTCGTAAACCCCTACCCGTCCTTTGTAACCTAGGCCGCCGCACTTGCGACAAAGTTGCTCGCGTTCTGCGAGTTCCTTCCTTTCTTCGACGGGTACAGTGTTGGCTTTGTGAACAGTCAGATCAATTTCTTGAGAAGCCGACAGACCGTACTTACCGAGTTCTGCGGCAGTAGGCTGGTAAGGAATGCAGCATTTGTCGCAAACGCGCCGCATCAGACGCTGAGCCAACACGCCCAACAGAGCGGCCGAAACCATGAACGGTTCTACGCCCATTTCTGCCAAACGCGCGACTGCCCCGGCTGCGTCGTTGGTGTGCAGCGTCGTCAGCACCAAGTGTCCCGTCAAAGCAGCTTCCAGAGCCGTTTTTGCCGTTTCCTTGTCCCGCGTTTCCCCCACCAGCATCACGTCAGGGTCTTGCCGCAAAAATGCCCGCAGAATGTTGGAAAAAGTCAAGTCTTTTTCCCGAATTACTTGACATTGGGTAATTCCGGGCAAAGCATATTCGATCGGGTCTTCCGCCGTACTGATATTAACCCCCGGATCGTTGCGTTCCGCCAGAATCGAGTACAGAGTAGTTGACTTGCCCGAACCCGTCGGCCCCGTCACCAAAATTAGCCCGAACGGACGGCTAGCAGACTCTCGGACTAAAGCCAAAGTTTCCTCGTCGGAGATTAACAAACCCAAACCCAACTGAGTGCTGGAACTGTCCAAAATCCGCAGCACAATTTTTTCGCCGTACCGCGAAGGCAAGCTGTTCACCCGGAAATCCACCGTCCGTCCCTCGAACACCCGGCGGATGCGGCCGTCTTGAGCTTGTCGGCGTTCGGCAATGTCTAGGTTGGCAATAATCTTGAAACGAGCCGTAATCGCTTGGACTACCTGCTTGGGAAACCGGAAATACTCTTGCAGCACCCCGTCTTTCCGCATCCGAATCCGCATGAACTCTTCTTGAGGTTCTACGTGGATGTCAGACACTTTTTCCGACAAAGCTTTAGCCAAAATGATATTCACGGCCTTAATTACCGGAGCTGCTTCAGCATCGTCTAAGGTGTTAGCTAGGTCTTCTTGATCCGAACTCTCCTCTTCGAGCGAGAGCTCGCCAAAATCTCCCTCCCCTAAATCCATCTTTCTCTGCTTTTCGACTTCAGCTTTTTTAGCTTCCCTCTTAACTTCGTCGTCTTGATAGGCGGAAGTTATATCCTGATAGTCGTCTGGGGTAATCACCAAGCGCTGAAAACTCAAGCCGTGAGGCTTCAAAATCCGCCGCAAATCTTCTTGAGCGTTGAGGTTGTCGGGATCGACCATTGCCACCACAACCGCCGGAGGCTCAGTTTCCGTTTTGGCTACGGGTAAAAATCGGCCTTGGTGACAAATATCGATCGAAATCTTCAAGCCCTCAAGCATAACTCCGAGTTGCTCGTTAGACAGGGCGCTCATCTCCGGGTCAAATGCCTCAACACCGTAGACTATCTTCCTTTCAAACATCTGCTGCTTTTTATAAAGCCGCAGCAATTCTGGTGGCAATGGCTGCCCGGTAAGTGCTTCTAATACCTCCGTCAACCGCTTGCCCGAGTTCCGGCTATCAATTTGAGCTTGCTTCAGTTGGTCGATGTTGACGTAACCCGACTGAATCATCTTGTTGAGAGCCGGAGTAAAAGGGCTCAGAGCAACTATCGATGTGGAGCGAAGCCCCTGGGATGCGTTAGTCATAGAAAAACACTCAATAGGTGGGAAACTCAGTCACAAAGAGTGCTGAGAGGAAAACCAACGCGGGCTTTTAACCCTCGTATGCTTTGCTTATGGATGAGCTATTGTGATTTGATGGCTCAATCCGTATATGTCAAGTGTAAGCTCGTAGTCCGCTCTAACTTTGGTCTACAAATTGACGAGAGTTTGGAGGGGGTTGCCGATGCTTGCCATCAGATATTGTTCGTGGAGTGCCGACTTTGTTTAGTTACCGGATGAACCCGCGAGATACTCTGGTTATAGCCTCGTGGCACATCACTTGGGGATTTGCCCTGGGGTGTGTCGCTTTTGTGCGATCGTTTTATATTCGCAAATTGTTTGGTCAAATGACCGGGCCCTCGCAGGCGCGGTGCGTCTGTACTAGGTTCAAGCTCGGCTATGTGCTTGTTAATGATGATAGCTTTGACTAAGGGGTCGATCGATCTTTTGAGATATATTTTGATTAATTATCTGCGATCGCCCGATCGGAGTCCGATCGCGCCTACTTTGAGCAGCTCTAGTTTTGGGTCGCCAAATATTACTGTAATTATATAGCAGTTCTCACTTTCGATGAGGTTTCGCTCCCTCAATCTCAAATCTCAAATCTCAAACTTGTACGCTCGCGATTTGTGAGCCAGCGATTTGTGAGCCAGCGAAGCCGAAGCAAGTCGAAGTATCTCAAATCTAAAACTGGTACGCTCGTGATTTGTGAGCCAGCCTAGTCGAAGCAAACCGAAGTATCCAAAATCTCAACCTGTACGTCACTTTTTAGAGAAACGCTATACCTTGATATCCCACCTTTGTCACTCAAACTTGATGATTCATAAATCCTGGCAATCACCTAATTAGATATTTTTCGTATTTACAGATTGCTAATCTAGATATCAAGATATAATTTTTATGATTTTCATTTCCAAATATTTCAAATTTTAAAAGCTTAAATATCAGCAACACAAAACAGTTTAAACCAGCAGTTACAGCATTTTTATGATAGGTAACGGATTCCCAGAAATCGCTCAATAGCAAAACATAACTTTTGAAAAAAACTTTTATTATATTAATTCATCCTAACCTGTTGAATTTTTATCATCTTATCAAGACTAACAATGTATTTGATTCGTTAAAGAGGATTAACTACTATTTTATATAAAAATAGTGGTTAATTATATTGTCAAAACTCTCTAGACAACCTCGAATTGCAAGTATTGATGGCGTAGCATTAATATTTTACAACTCTTATTTTATAATTAGACTCGAATTATAACCAGCAAACCAGATATTATAATCCAATCGCGGGAATAGCACTTTTTTAAAAAGGCTTTTTACCAATGGAGAAATGCTTCCTGTTTTTCAACCCAATAACTTACTTCAAATTTTGCCTTAAACAATTAGATTGATTGACTTAATTTAACTGTATTTTTAAGCAGATTTTGAATCTATAATTTCCCTAAAAAAGCGATAAACTGTAATAGCAAAAGCTATTATTAAGAAATTTCCTAATCTTATTAAAACATACAAGTTCGCGCTGTGCCAACTTTCATCGCAGCAGAGAGACACATTGCAAAATCAATAGTTTGAAGGGCGCTGAGACAGGCTAAACTCGGTCTGCTAGCGAGGGAAAATTGCCAGGGATAGTATAAATTCAGACTGACACTGATACTCTAAAAAAAGATTTAAATGCGATCGTATTAATCCCAAACAAGGCTCTAACAAAAGGTTTGTTACTGGCTCCTGCGATCGGTAGAGATATAAACAACACTTTCAAGATTTTATTGAAAGCTTGGACGGATGTTTCGACAAAGGCGCGAAATATCCTATAAATTAGAGGGTGCCATACAGAGTAAATTCTAGTTCTCTCGATTTACCGGGTTAAGTGTATCTGCTAGAATTGATAGGGTTCTGTCGCGCAGCTATTATGATTGAAGAGGAAAAACAGCAAGATCTAGATCCTGGCTCAACTGGGGAAACCCCAGAGGGTTCGCCAATGGCAAGCGAAACTCCGCCAGCACCAGCAAACTCGAACGAATCTGCCGATTGGGAACTCGAACTTGCTCGAGCTTATCAAAGTGCTCAGGCTGACTCGAAGCCAAACGCCTCCGGGGATGCTCTCACGGGCGGTTCCACCAACAGTCCGACTGTAAATGATGGGGCTGAGTCTTGGAAGAGGGAACTGGCCGAGGCGAGAGATGAAAAAGAGGCTTTGAAAACTCAAGTGCAAGCCGCATCCGCTCAAGTAGAAGAGCTAAAAAATCAAAGTCTCCGCCTAGCAGCAGATTTTGAAAACTTCCGCAGGCGCACCCAAAAGGAAAAAGAAGAGTTGGATTTACAGGCAAGATGTGGCACGATTAAAACCCTGTTACCGGTAATCGACAATTTCGAGCGCGCTCGATCGCACATTAAGCCGCAAACCGACGGCGAAATGAACATTCACAAAAGCTACCAAAGCGTTTACAAGCAAATGGTAGACAGCCTCAAGCAAATCGGGGTTTCTCCGATGCGCCCCGAAGGCGAACAGTTTGACCCCAACTTTCACGAAGCTCTACTGAGCGAACCAAGTGACGAACACGAGGAAGGAACAATCATCCAAGAACTAGAACGCGGCTACATTCTGGGCGATCGCGTCTTGCGACACGCCAAAGTGAAGGTTGCAGCGCCTGGGATATCTGTGGTAGCCTCAGATGAAAATCCCGATAGTTCGGAAAGTTAATCGGGATACAACCTACTGCATTCCTCGAAGTCACTAACCCCCGAAGAGAATTCGGGGGCGTGAAGGCGGCAGGCTCACTAACTTCTTAACTATGGACTAAAAGCGGATTGGCGCTTTTTCAACAAATTCGGAAAAATGTTTGAACCCGTCCAAAAACGGGTACCTTCCCCCCGACTCATACCATTTTCGATTGGTGATTTGTGATAGGGAATGACTGACCTCATAAAAATTTGGAACCAAGGCCGATATTTGAATTTTTTCTGGGAACAGGTATGTGTAGCATCGATTCCCAAATTTTAGACTTTTGTGCGAGATTCCACATTAATCTGTGGAGTCAATTCTTCAATCTAAAATATAAAATCGATCGGTCTTTATATCTGGCCCTAGGACATCAAGTTTATTTCCTACAAATCCGGTCGGGTGGTGCTTGTTAAAACAAGCTGAGTCGTTTTTCATCCCCCAACTTGTAGTTGGACGTTTGCAAACATCCTACAAAGTTTTATGAGGCGCTATGGTAAAAATTATTGGAATTGACTTAGGCACGACTAACAGTTGCGTAGCTGTGTTAGAGGGCGGTAAACCCGTCGTGATCGCCAATTCGGAGGGCGGCCGCACAACTCCGAGCATCGTAGGATTTGGTAAAGGGGGCGATCGCTTAGTCGGTCAACTAGCCAAGCGGCAAGCTGTAACTAATGCTGTAAATACTGTCTACAGCATCAAACGATTTATCGGACGCAGGTGGGACGACACGGAAGAAGAAAGAGCCCGCACTCCCTATACCTGCATCAAAGGCAAAGACGACACCGTTAACGTCCAAATTCGGAACAAGGTTCACACCCCCCAAGAAATCTCGGCAATGGTACTCCAAAAGCTGAAGCAAGATGCTGAAGCTTATTTGGGACAACCTGTGACGAAAGCCGTGATTACAGTGCCAGCTTACTTCACAGACGCTCAGCGGCAAGCTACTAAAGACGCCGGTACGATCGCGGGTTTAGAAGTCCTGCGGATCGTCAACGAACCGACGGCGGCCGCCCTTTCCTACGGACTCGACAAGCAAAATATCGAACAAAAAATCTTGGTATTTGACCTCGGTGGCGGTACTTTCGACGTTTCGATCCTGCAACTGGGAGACGGAATTTTTGAAGTCAACGCCACCGCAGGTAACAACCATCTCGGCGGAGATGACTTTGATGACTGCATAGTTCAGTGGCTGGTAGAAACTTTCCGCACTCAAGAAGGCAGCGACCTCTCAAAAGACAAAATGGCCTTGCAGCGCCTCAGAGAAGCCGCAGAAAAAGCGAAAATTGAACTCTCTCTCTCGCAATCCACCTCCATTAATTTACCCTTCATCTCCTCTGATGAAAAAGGGCCGAAACATTTAGAAATGGATCTTTCTAAATCTCAGTTTGAAAAACTGGTGGGTCATTTGGTACAAGCGACGATCGATCCGGTGACTCAAGCCCTCAAAGACGCAAGTCTGACCCCCAAAGATATAGACAGGATTATTTTAGTCGGAGGCTCAACCCGAATTCCGGCAGTTCAAGAGGCAATTAGCAAGTATTTTGGTGGCGCTTCTCCTGATAGATCCGTGAATCCCGACGAAGCTGTAGCTGTAGGCGCGGCAATTCAAGCCGGAGTGTTGGGCGGCGAAGTCAAAGATTTGCTGCTGCTAGACGTGACACCCCTCTCCCTGGGACTCGAAACCCTCGGCGGGGTGTTCACCAAAGTAATCGAGCGCAATACAACTATCCCCACCAGTCGATCGCAAATGTACAGCACGGCGGCGGACGGGCAAACTTCGGTAGAAATTCACGTACTCCAAGGCGAACGCGCATTGGTTAAAGACAATAAAAGTCTCGGCAAATTCCTGCTCAAAGGCATTCCCGCAGCCCCCCGCGGCGTACCTCAAATCGAAGTTACCTTTGAAATCGATGCCAACGGCATTCTCAAAGTGGCCGCAGAAGACAAGGGAACCGGAAAAGAACAAAGCATCCAAATCTCCAATACAGGAGGATTGAGCGAAACCGAAGTCGAGCGGATGCGCCAAGAAGCCGAACTCTACGCTGAGGAGGACATCAAGCGCGTTCAACTTGCCGAACTCAAAAATCAAGCCGACACGCTGGTCTATAATTGTGGTGTCACTTTAAAAACCAACGCGCAATTGCTCGGCGACGACCTCAAAGTCGCAGCCGAAACAGCAGCAACAACTTTGAAGGCCGGGATGGCTAACCCCGACATCACAACCGAGCAACTAGCCGAGCAAATCGAAGCTTTCAAGCAACTGCTATACTCGCTCGGGACAGCAGTCTACGAGCAAGCTCGCAGCGCAGCCCCGTCAGGAGTAGAGGTTGAAAGCGAGACGATTTCACAACCAACAGAGGTTGCAGCTACCGACGACAGCATTTCGCTGACCCCGGATCTGCTGGTGGCGCTCCAAGCTCCGCCGGAAGCTCCACCGCCACCGGAACCCAAACCGGAACGACAACCGGAACGACAGCCGGAACCAAAGTCAAAGCGACAACCGGAACGACAGCCGGAACCAAAGTCAAAGCGACAACCGGAACGACAGCCGGAACCAACAACACAGGTTCAAGAACCTGAAGTTGATGAGATGAATCCTTTCCTTTAGAGATGAAAAGCTAAAAATTAAAAGTTAAAAATTCTCATTGTTAATTCTTGATTTTTAACTTTTAATTGGTAATTTCAGGAAAGGTTGCCCGTTTTTTTTTCGTACACTTTTTGTTATTTACCTCCAGGCAAGCAGCTTTATGGCCGGTGATTACTATGAAATATTAGGCGTTTCTCGCAGCGCAGACAAAGAAGAAATTAAGCGTGCTTACCGCCGCCTAGCTCGCAAGTTCCATCCAGATGTCAACAAAGAATCTGGTGCTGAAGAGCGGTTCAAAGAAATTAACCGCGCTTACGAGGTACTCTCGGAACCGGAAACCCGCGCCCGTTTCGACCGTTTCGGCGAAGCAGGCGTGACCGGTGCAGGCGCACCTGGATTCCAAGACTTCGGCGACAGCTTTGCTGACATCTTTGAAAGCTTCTTCCAGGGGTTTTCCACGGGTGCGGGCGGCCAACAACAAGGTCGCAGACGCAGCGGCCCGGTGCGCGGCGACGATTTGCGACTGGATTTGCGGCTGGATTTCCGCGAAGCAGTGTTTGGTGGGGACAAAGAACTCCGCATCAAACACCTAGAAACCTGCGAAACTTGCACCGGGACTGGTGCAAAACCGGGAACCAGACCTCAAACCTGTTCGACTTGTACCGGTAGCGGGCAAGTCCGCCGCGCTACTCGCACTCCTTTCGGCAGCTTTACTCAAGTTTCAGTTTGCCCCAGTTGCAACGGCACTGGGCAAGTGATTGAAGACAAGTGCGAAACTTGTGGCGGTCGGGGCCAGAAAGAAGTGATGAAAAAGCTGAAAATCACTATTCCCCCTGGGGTTGACAACGGTACTCGCTTGCGTGTCTCCAATGAAGGGGATGCGGGAAAACTGGGCGGGCCGCCGGGGGATCTTTACGTGTTCTTGGCGGTGAATGAAGACCCGCTATTTAAGCGGGAAGGCATTAATGTTAATTCGGAAGTGAAAATTAGTTACTTGCAAGCAATTTTAGGCTGTCGCTTGGAAGTGGAAACTGTAGATGGGCCGACGGAATTGTTGATTCCTACGGGAACTCAGCCTGGTACTGTTCTGACTCTGGAGAAAAAAGGGGTGCCGAAGTTGGGAAATCCTGTCAGTCGCGGCGACCATTTGATTGCGGTGTCTATTGATATTCCGACTAAGGTGACGGCTGAGGAGCGCGAGTTGTTGATGCAGCTTGCTAAGCTGAAGGGCGATCGTACTGGTAAAGGCGGCTTGGAAGGATTTCTGGGCAATTTGTTTCAGAAATAAGCAAATATTTGACACCCAATGGGTGTCAAATTTTCTTGTTTGATGATTCCGTGGCAATTTTTTAAATTCTCTCTCAAAAAAATGCGCGCAATTGCACGCATTTTGCCCAGGTAGAATAATGCGTTGGCATTTTGTTTAATTCTCTCTCAAAAAAGTGAGCGCAATTGCGCTCATTTTGTACAGGTAGAATAATTGTTCGGCAATTTGTGGGAAGAGTCCTCAAAAAAATGACACCAATTGGTGTCAAAAATCGGCGGTAGAATAATTGTTCGTCAATTTGTGGGAAGAGTCCTCAAAAAAATGACACCAATTGGTGTCAAAAATCGGCGGTAGAATAATTGTTCGTCAAT
>NZ_JAUBTX010000022.1:55937-91710 GCF_036705185.1 Microcoleus sp. B4-D4
TTGTTGACGATAAAATAAGGCTTTCAAGAATTGAGATGAGAAATTTGAGAATCTAAAACGCATTATGAATTCAACATCCAAAATTGAAAATCCCAAATCCCCAGATGCCAAAATCGATCTGCGGGGGACTCCGTGTCCTTTGAACTTTGTCCGCACTAAACTGCGCTTGGAGCAAATGGCTCCGGGTGCTGTTTTGGAGGTGTGGCTGGATGCTGGGGAGCCGATCGAACAAGTGCCCGACAGTCTGAAAATGGAAGGCTACCAAATTCTAGAAACGCAGTTTGTCGCGGATGAGCCAGATGCGGGCTTTTTTGCGATGAAGGTGCAGCGCCCAGAAAACCAGGAAGCAGGATGATTCTAAATTCCTCCTCGATCGTCGGTACTGTAGTGGCTGTTCAGGCTAACTTTTACCGAGTCAGGTTAGATCCAGCCGCTGGGATTCACGAAAATATAGCCCTGGCGGATGCTCCAATTCTGCTGTGTACTCGCCGCACTCGACTGAAAAAAATTAATCAACAGGTGATGGTGGGCGATCGCGTGGTGGTAGACGAACCCGACTGGACTGACCGCCGGGGTGCAATTTCTGAAGTCTTCCCGCGCCAAACAGAACTCAACCGCCCGCCTGTAGCTAATGCCGATCGCATTCTCCTAGTTTTTGCCCTCGCCGAACCGAATTTAGACCCCGCATCATTAACTCGGTTTTTAGTCAAGGCAGAATCTACAGGTTTAGAGGTGAATTTGTGTTTGAACAAATGCGATTTAATTTCGCCCCAAGAGTTGGAACAGTGGCGCGATCGGCTTTCAAGCTGGGGCTACGAACCCATGTTTATTAGTGTTCGTAGCGGATTAGGAGTCCAGGAAGCTGTGGCTAATTTGCAAAATACAATTTATGTCAAACAAATAGTTTTTCAGCCTTTATCGGACAATATAGATAGTTGTATGTTGCCTTTTGAGGATAACTCCCTACAGGAAAATTCGGTTGCTCCGTTAGATGCGTTGAGTGCCGTACAAAATCCGTTGCCGAATTTGCTTGAGGGCCGCACCTCAGACAAAATAACGATAATTTGCGGCCCTTCTGGAGTGGGCAAGTCCAGCTTGATCAACCAACTAATTCCGGCGCTTAACCTGCGAGTGAACGCTGTTTCTGGCAAACTTGGCCGCGGACGCCACACGACTCGCCACGTCGAACTATTTGAACTCCCTGGTGGCGGACTGTTGGCGGATACTCCGGGCTTTAATCAGCCGGCTCTAGAATGCGATCCGTCGGAGTTAGCTGAATATTTCCCAGAAGCGCGCCAGAGGCTGGCTGGGGGTAGCTGCCAGTTTAGCGACTGTTCGCACCGAGACGAGCCTAACTGTGTGGTGCGGGGATCTTGGGAACGCTACCAGTATTACTTGAGTTTTCTGGAAGAGGCGATCGTCCGCCAACAAGCTTTGCAAAACTCCAGCAGCGCCGAATCGAGTTTGAAGCAGCAAACCAAGTCGGATGGTACGCAGCAGTACGAACCGAAACTGCTAACTAAAAAATATCGCCGCTCTTCGCGCCGCCTCCAACACCAGTCGCTGCAAGATATGTGTCAAGAAGATTTAGAGGAATTCTGAGGAGGTAGCGGCTCCCTCATCGCCCGCTAAAAAAGCCCCAAATATTACCAAGACTTACCCAGCAACCCGATTTGATAGAGCAAGAGCGCGGGCGATCGACTACCATAACTAACACCGTCGGTAGTGGGGACTTTAATCCGCAACTTGGAGCGGATTAAAGTCCCCACTACGAACCAATTGCGAGATGGGTCAATCGACCGGACACGAGATAAGATAATTCTTTGTGGCCCAACACCTCGCTAGCAAGACTCGGTTTCTTTAATCGCGAGAGGGTAAGTCCCTGAGTACATTAATAGCTAAAATTAAATGGTCGAGAATTTGTTAAAAAAATTAGAACAGAAGCAAAAATTAGCGGGTACTGCAGGAGCAACAAGATTGTGACTATTCAAGAACTTTTTCAAAAAGGCGGCCCCGCCATGTGGCCCCTGTTGGTGTTATCGATTCTATCTTTGAGTACAATTATCGAACGCTTGTGGTTCTGGGCGAGCCTCCTGAGCAAAGAAAAGCAAATAGTTAACCGCATTCTTGAAGCGGCCCGCAGCGATTGGGGGGCGGCTAACGAGATGGCCAGACAAGCTAACCGACAGCCGATCGGGCGATTTCTATCTGCACCCCTGCGCCTGTACAATCCTGAACCAGATTTATTTCGACTCGCGCTCGAAGCTGCAGCCGATGAAGAGTTGGCTTCGATGCGCCGCGGCGACAAAATCTTAGAAGCTACGATCGCTATAGCTCCATTGCTGGGCTTGCTGGGAACAGTTTTGGGCTTGATTAACTCGCTCAGTTCCATCCGTCTCGGCGATATCGGTACGGCGGCCACGAGTGGCGTCACTTTGGGGATTGGCGAGGCGCTGATCACTACTGCTTCTGGGATGGTAGTAGCAATTTTTACCTTGGTGTTTTATCGGATATTTCAAGCTTTTTTGTTCAACCAGGCAAAAATATTTCGCCGAGCCGGAAATGAACTGGAATTGCTTTACAGGCAATACTGGCCGGTGGCTAATGCTAAAGGTCGATCGCCTGATACAGAACACAACAATTCTTCCTTTGGTTCCGATGGTTTGAACAAGCGTTCTCTCAATTCTCAAGAATCGGGAGAACGGAAGCGGGAGCCAAAATTGAAAGGTTCCGATCATGGTGAAGATACACTTTCTAATAATTAGAATGATGGAGAACTAATGAAAATTAACTTAGATACTCCTGCTGAAGAGGCTCGGATTGAACTGGTGCCTTTAATTGATGTGATCTTTTGCATTCTGACGTTTTTTTTGCTGGCGGCTTTGCAACTGACTCGCCAGCAAGCGATTAATGTCGATTTGCCGAAGGCGAAGACGGGACAAACGCAGATGCGAGAAATGCTGATTGTCAGCATTGACGATTTCGGGCAAACTTATATCGACCAATTGCCTGTTAATTACCAACAGCTCGATCGAGTTTTAAAGAGTTTCCACACCACAAATCCTACGGGATTGACGGTTTTGTACGCCCCTCAAAATGCTAGATACTCCAAAGTGGTAGAGGTTTTAGACAAATTACGCGAGGTAGGGGGCGATCGAGTTGCCCTGGCCACTCTTCCTAGTTCGGCTGCTTCCCCGCAGCCAAATCCGTCGTTTCCCAATTCTGGCATTCCTGCGGCACCTTCGGGCAATATCGGTCAACCGCTGCCGTCTCCTGTGGCTCCGGGGCAGCAGCAGTTCAATCCCAATCAGTTTGAATCCCCTCTGCCAGCTCCTGGGCAACAGCAGTTCAATCCCAATCAGTTTGAATCCCCTCTACCAGCTCCTGGGCAGCCTAGCAACTCTGGCGCGAATCTGGGCATTCCTCCTGTTTCGCCGGCACCCACTGCTCCCAATTCCAGGCCTGGAGTCGCCACTCCACCGCAGAATGTCGGGCCCTCGAATTAGTCATTAGTCATTAGTCATTAGTCATTGGTCATTGGTCATTAGTAATTAGTCATTGGTCATTAGTCATTGGTCATTAGTCATTGGTC
Source organism: Microcoleus sp. B4-D4 (assembly GCF_036705185.1). NCBI lineage: Bacteria > Bacillati > Cyanobacteriota > Cyanophyceae > Oscillatoriales > Microcoleaceae > Microcoleus > Microcoleus sp. B4-D4. The sequence continues at coordinate 59,530 of NZ_JAUBTX010000022.1, forward strand.
ATTAGTCATTGGTCATTAGACCTCTTGCAAAATAATTTTATGCTATAATCAAGGGTTTGGCTTAAGTGGAGCAGATTGCAGGTTATAGCTAATTTTTAGGACATTTTGCTAAAAACAGCATAAAATGCTAAAAAGGTATTTTGTAGTTACACAATAAATCAATCATGAACAATCGATTTTATCAAAATTTAAAACCGGAGCAATTTAAACGGAGATTTGGTATCCAGATTCAAACCTTTAAAGAAATGGTTAACACTTTAGAACAATTCCGGCTAGAAAATCCTCAAGATAAACGAGGACGCCGAAGCGCCTTAACTCTTGAAGAACAAGTTTTAGTGGCCGATTAATATTGGCGAGAATATCGAACCTATTTTCATATGGGGACAAATTGGGGAGTATCCGAATCAACGATTTGCCGAATTGTAACTAACATTGAATCAACTTTAATGAAAACGGGAAAGTTTCGTATTCCGGGGAAAAAGGCATTACTCAAAGACTCTGATTATCCAGAAATCGTGGTGATGGATGTCACAGAAACCGCTATTGAACGACCTAAAAAAAAACAGAAGAGATATTCCTGTGGCAAGAAGAAATATCATACTCTAAAAACTCAATTGGTAATTAATCAAGAGACCAGAGAAATTATTTGCACTGCTTTTGGACCAGGGCATTGCCACGATTTTAACTTGTTTAAAAAAAGTAAAATTCATTTTCATCCCGAAACAAATAGCTTACAAGACAGTGGCTATCAAGGGATAAAGGATTATCACCCCAATAGTTATATCCCTAGAAAGAAACCTAAAAATGGGAAACTTTCTCGAATAGAAAAAGACTACAATCGAGTTCTAGCACAGGAGCGAATTGTGGTTGAACACGTTAATCGGAGTCTCAAAATTTTAAAAATATTGTCGAGTCGTTATCGGAATCGCCGTCGCCGTTATGGTCTGCGTTGTAATTTGTTGTCCGCACTTTACAATTATGAGTTAGCTTTCAGGTCTAAAATTCAAAACCTTTAATTATAACATAGATTTTTTTTGCAAGAGGTCTATTAGTCATCAGGAAGAGGGAAGAAAGAAGGAAGAGGGCTATAACGGCTTCGCGAGGGGGCAAAAAGAACGAAGAAGAAAAAACAGATATAATAGCAGTTCTCACTCTTGATGAGGTATTGATCCCTGAATTCCTCAATCCCCCAATTTCCCAATCTCAACTCTAAAACTTGTAGTGAGCGACTTGTGAGCCAGCGTAGCCGAAGCAAGCCGAAGTATTTAAAATCTAAAATCTCAACTCCTCGCCTGTTTGAGAAAGGCTATCAATAGAAATTCTCCCCCTCTCCCACTCTCCCAATCTCCCACTCTCCCCCTCTCCCACTCTCCCAATCTCCCACTCTCCCCCTCTCCCACACTCTCCCGGAGAGAAGCTTCGCCCGATTTGGTATAAAGCGCTTCAATTATTTTGGTTCGTACTGAGCCTTTTTTCTCTTCGTAAGTAGATAGAGTTATATAGCGGTTCTCACAAAAGTGAGGTATGCCCTATGTCCTATGCCCTATGCCCTATGCCCTATGCCCTATGCCGGATAGTACCTCATCTTTCGCTTGAAAGGCTATATATGCCTGCAGAAGGAACTTTTGCAGGCATTTCGCGTTCTCTATTGCTAAGTTATTTCTTGGGATAGAGGGTAATTTTGTCAAACAATTGTTACCTTTTGTAATATATACTAAAATGAGATGAGCCCGGAGGGCATCCTGAAACCAACGGTCGATCGCTGAAAAAGTTACAAATTGGGTCGATCCAGGTTTTTACTTTCAAGTCACCTTTACTTACAGAGGAGTCTTTCACCATGAGCCAGCCAGCAGAATTGTCTTTGGAACAACAATTTAGCCTGTGTTCCTTCAAAACACAGGTAAGTGACATGAGTCGCGAACAAGCTCAGGAGTTTTTGGTCAAGCTTTACGAGCAAATGATGTTGCGGGAAACTATGTACCGTCATTTTCTCAAACACCATTGGGGTTTAGAACCTAACCCTGGTGTTGAGTAGCACAGTCGCAGTAGGCGACCTCCGTCTCTTACTCTGTTCCCTCAGATGGAAAGGAGTTGGGGGTGATGGGGCGTCACTCTTTGAGCAGAATGTAGAAACCGGGCCTATGCAGAAAGTATCTGCACTGACTCAAGGTCGATCGGGAAAATTTCACTGTTTACTTTTTGATTCCCATCAATTTGAGGAGTCGATCCGAGCAATCTGTCTATCGACATTACACGATAGCGCAAAAATAATTGATTGCGTTTGGACTAGAAAAGTTGATGATTAATAATCAAGCGTTAATGTTTTAACCCCTTCAAAAAATTAACCAATTAAATATATTTGTCTGTAGTTGCAGCGGATGAGGTTTGAGAACAATGGTGCTAGTCGGACATTTGAGCGCGACTTCCGACTAGCAAGACTTTGAATTTTCAAATCAAACACTAGAACTCGTAAATGCTGACTCTTTGATATACTCACCGCCTTTTCATGTGCGGTGATGTTTGAAACGACCTTGGGTGATGCTAGCGAACCGCAGTTTGACTCTCGCTCGATCTCCACAGGCGACTCGTGGCAATGCCGTATCTCGAATTTTTAGACAGTCTAGCAAAAAGCCGTCGTCAAAGGACGGGGTTTTAGACCCAATTTTTCGATCGAGAGTTATTCCGGCTGACGTTCCAGAGTCGCCTCCATCGTACTGGTCAAATAATGACCAGACATGAGGCCGCTAGATTGATAGTAGCGATTGTCATCAACGCGGTGAAGGGTATCAAAGCCCGTCCGCCGCTGGCGTTCGTCTCCCAGTACCCAGTAACGCTGGACGATCGACTGGGGAGCAATCCAACCTTCGCCCTCGACGCGGCCGAGTTCGCTGTGTTGGAGTACAAAAGTGTACTGCCGTTCATCGCTGTTGAGGTGTCCTCGGTAATTCAAAATAATCTCTTCACGATCGCCTCCAGGAAAAATGAGCTTCGTCACCATATTGAACCAATCTGTTCGGTTCCAGCTCACTAAAGTTTTGCCTTTAACCGTAATTGGCACGCCATTGCGCTCAATCCAACTTCCTTCGAGCGTCCATTGGCCAGATTCCATTAAAAACGTGTGAGCCACAGTGCTGTTCCTATGCTTTTCCTGCTGGCTACAATACGGGTGCAACAACGCACAGCCGTTGTCGCTCAGACTATATGCTATCACGCCCAACCGTGCCAACAAGAGTTAATTTCCCCTAAAAGTACCGGTGCCCGGGCGCCAGTCACTTGAGGCAGATTGCCGGGAATACCCCGAACCCGCCATGCGGCTAAAACCGCGAAAGCGATCGCCTCTTTAAAATCTACACTCAAGCCTGCCTCAGAAGTAGTTAACACTTGGACTGGATGCAATTGAGATTGCAATCGGCGTTTTAAGTAGAGATTGTGGCTACCGCCTCCGCACAGTAAAACTCGATCGGGCATTGCCGGCAAAAAAGTTTGGTAACTGCGAACGATCGAAGCCACAGTAAGTTCTGTCAAAGTAGCTAGCACATCAGCAGGACTGAGATTGTAAGCGGATGCCTCTAGCAAACAACAGTTAAAATAGTCTACACCAAATAACTCTCGCCCTGTAGATTTGGGCGGTGCTTGGGTGAAAAAATCTTGCTGCAGCCAATCCTCGACTAAAGCTTGACAGGGAGTGCCGGTTGCCGCCCACTCTCCACCTGAGTCGATCGTCAAAGAGCCCCCAGAAAAGTGTACCGCTGCCAAGTCTAACAGCGAATTTGCAGGCCCTGTATCCCAACCCAAGATACCATCTCCCAGATCAGAAACTTCCGACTCGTGGTTGTTTTCCATCTTTTCCCTGGCTGGGAGATAGGCAACATTGCCAATTCCCCCCAAATTTTGGATGCAGAGACTGCGGTTGGGTTCTGCCAGCAGGCACGCATCAACAATGGGGACTAAGGGTGCTCCTTGACCCCCTGCTGCAATGTCTGCCGATCGAAAATTGCTCACAGTAGTAATGCCTGTCAATTCGGCAATTAGCGCGCCCCGCCCGAGTTGCAAGCTGTAGCCCATGAACCCATCTGCAAGATTGTTCTCTCCTGTCCCTGGCGGTCGGTGGTAGACGGTTTGACCATGAGAGCCGATCAATTCTGCCTGATCATGTCCCGCTTGAATTGTCAAGGCCGCGCTGGCAAATTGTCGAGCAATGGCATCATCTAATTGGGCGAGTTCAGCCATTGACAAAGCCGAACCACTGCAAACCGAGAGAATTTGCGATCGCAAATTAGCAGGATAAGGGAAAGTTTGACCTGCCACCAACTTTACTTTTAAGTCTGTTTGGGAACCGACCACATCCACCAAAGCAGCATCTATACCATCAACTGACGTGCCGCTGATCAAACCTATAACGCGAACCATTCGATTTTAGATTTTAGATTTTAGATTTTTAGATTTTAGATTTTTAGATTTGGAGATTTTTAGATAATCTTGGACGCACTCCAGACAAAGAAACGGTTTTTTTTACCGTGATTGCGGATTATAGTGAAGGATTTTCGTCCATCAAACTGAGTTTCTGTCCCCTGTGCGTGCAGGAGTGTTAGATTTTTAGGTTGGGAGATTTAGAGATGGGGAGATTTAGAGTGGGGTGCGCGAGGGCGCGAGGGTGCGAGGATATTATTTGAGGTCGATCGTCACGATCACCACAGTAATATTATCGCGTCCCCCTTTATCCTTAGCTGCTTCAATCAAAGCAGTTGCTGCACCCTCGCCGGCGCGAATCGACTTCAGAGGCGAAGCAATCAAAGGATCGGAAAGCTCTTCAGTCAAGCCGTCACTGCAAAGCAGCAAACGATCCCCTGGCTTTACATCCACCGGCAGAATATCTATCTCCTGCAAATCATCGCGGCCCAAACACTGGGACAAAACGTGACGCCAAGGATGGTGTCGAGCCTGATCAGGAGTCAAGGCCTTTCTTTTGACAGCCTGAGCCACCCAAGTCTGGTCTTCAGTAATCTGCTCCAAGCGAGGCCCGTGCAGCCGGTACAAGCGAGAGTCCCCGATATTAGCGCACCAAGGCCTGCCCTCATCCCTAAAGATCAGAACCACAGCCGTAGTCCCCATATCACCACGTTCGGGATGTTCTAGCTGATCCGTCAAAATTGCTTGATTGGCGATTAAAAAAGCCTTTTCCAACAAATGCACAGAATCCTCGGGCCCTTCCCAATGTTCGAGCAAATAAGATTGAATGGCCCCAGTCGCTATCCGGCTTGCTTCTTGGCCTCCGGCGTGTCCTCCCATTCCGTCTGCCACTATGAAAAATCGCCCGTCAGGATCTATGTAGTACGAATCCTGATTTACGGAACGAACTAGCCCTGTGTCTGTCTTACCTGCGAAAGAGCGTTTCATCAGAAAAATGGGTTGGAAACCCCGTCCTTCTAGGACGGCTTTACAATTTAATTTGCACGGAGCGCCACGAGTTGTAGGACAAAAACTTACAATCTGCGGGCGATGCGTTTTGAGTGAGACGCTTGCCAGTTTTTAAATCGTGCAAGCTAATTGTTTTCCGGTACTGGTCTTTTTTTGTTGGCGACTCTTGCCAGCCTCCAACGTAACAAAAACCGTATTTAGGGTGTTTAACAATTGAACCGCGCTTAAACCCGACACTAATTGTACCACCGTATCTAGATCGGACATGGCCGGTAGAATATTGCAAGCGATGGAGTTGTCTGCGATGAAATTCAAGGGGGACAATCTCAATTAGCGATGAGTTGTCGGGTTGAATGTGTCCTCCCACGTACCAATTAGCCAACACCCAAGAATCAACACAATGTGCTTCAAACTTTTTTGATAGCTTCTGTTTAGATTTTTTGAGTCCTAATTTTTGACGCAGTTCATAAGTGTCGTTTCCCGATCTAATCTCAAGATGGGCAATCTTTATAAGTAGGCCGTAAAACCAGTGTTTACCCACTTCCAAAGGACTAAACGATACGTTCCACTTACGTCCGTTTTTCCACGTTCGCGCTTTGATGTCCTCCACAACAAATGTTGATATCGGAAACATCAACGTTAGCCAGTTAACTATTCTCAACTTCCACTGCCACCGCGCTTTAGTTGATGGAGGAATACGGTTTTTATTGACTAGCCGATTAGCTCGATTTTGACGGCATGGAGTATTACGAAAGCGTCTTGCCCGTCGCATATTGCGCCTTACTTCAACGCGGTCTTTCACCCAGTCAACAGCATGAGTTTGAATGTTTAAGTAAGTATGCGATTTGGATTTAACGGTAAATCCTTCGCGCTTGCTACCCGGATCGATGCCTACCGCAATGGGTTGATAATTGTGGCTTGAAGGTTCTATATTCAATCGAACACAAAATACACCCGAATTCCAGAATGGTGTTGCCTTACCCGACTTAATCCAGCGCTTTGCGCGACTTGGGGTAGTCGGCATTAACGGTCTATTTTCACTGTTTACAACGGGTACAAACATTTACGGTAAGTCCTATTTCTAGGTATATATTTCCCTTCGCCACTGACTGCCAAAGTGGTTAAGAACTAGGGAGGCATTCTTAACGTTTTGTGAGATACCACTCTCAGGCAGTTCAGTTGGTCTTTTAAAGACGCAGGCTAGACACTGTTTTGGTCTTGAATTTGGAGGGTGGTGAGCCTTCCTCTTTCAAGCCCCATGCCTTCAGGCTGGGGTTTATGACCGAACTTAAAAGCTTGATTTAACTGGTGCAATTTTTGATGACAAAACTTAAATCGCGAACGAAACTTAAAATTTCTGTTGCCCGCGATCGCCCGTTTTTAAAAAAATGCACTTCCTTGACCCCATATTGTAGATCGTCTGGTGCTAATCGCGTCTTAAATTTTCCGGTAACTTTGAGAAACATTTCAGCCAAAACATAACATCCGAACATCCGAGGCTAAGTTTTGGCTGGCGAGAAATCTCCAACCAGAAATTTCCGATTTCAAATTGCGCGCTATGACATCCTATCAGCGCGATCGATCCGCTTGAACAAACGCAGCAGAGCCAACCCCGTACCAGCAGCAAGAACAGCCACAGCCACAGCAGGCAAAACTTGATTGCTGACAAACAAAATTGTCGCCGACAAAGTAAAAGCACTCATCATCAAAGTATAATTCGTGCTCATTTGAACGCTGGTCATGCGGCGGAGCAATCGCTCTGTTTCGGCAGAACGGACGCGAATCCGTAAATCTCCCTGTTCGAGTTTATCGATAGTCTCCTCAATCCGGCGGGGCAAGCCCAAGGCAGTCGAACTCACCTGAGCCGCCTGACGGCCGATTTCGTTAAAAATGCTGCTACTTGCATCAGAACCATTTCCATTAGTCATAAGCTGCATGGCAAAAGGTTGTGCCACCTCCATAAAGTTGAACTCTGGATCTAAACCCCTGCCTACCCCTTCGATGGTAGAAAAAGCTCGCATTACAAAAGTAAAGGTAGCTGGGAACCGAAAAGGTTGGTTGTAGGCAATATCGTAAAGGTCGTCAGTAATCGCGCTCACGGACTGATTTTCAAAAGGCTTGTCCATGAAGTTATCCAGCATATACTGAATGCTGCGGCGCACCGGACTCATATCACCCGTAGGAACCAAAGCGCCCAAATTGATCAGAGAATCCATAATCCGCTGTCCATCTTTGGAAGCAATGCCGTAGAGAGTCTCCATGAGTCCTTCGCGGACATTCGACTGAATTTGCCCCATCATGCCAAAATCGTAGAAAATCAGAACTCCGTCAGCACTAACAGCGATATTGCCGGGGTGTGGGTCAGCGTGGAAAAAGCCATCATTGAGCAACTGCCGCAAATAAGCTTTCGCGCCCAACTGAGCGATTAATTTGCGATCGATACCTGCGGCTTCGAGAGCTTCGTAGTGGCTGATTTTAATCCCCGGCAGGTATTCCAAAGTCAGCACTCGGGGGGCGGCGTACCGCCAATAAACCCGCGGCACCAGCACCCAGTCGCAGGTGCTAAAATTACGGCGAAAAGTATCAGCATTGCGGCCTTCATGGAGATAGTCAATTTCCAGCCAGAGAATGCGACAGCACTCCTCATAAATCCCTATCCAATCTCGGCCTTGGCCCCACTTAGGATGATTTTGAAAGTAACGAGCAATTCCCTTAAGAATTTGCAAATCTATTTCAAATAGCTTCCGCAGTCCTGGCCGCTGCACCTTGACTACAACTTCCTGGCCAGAGTGAAGTTGAGCTTTGTGTACCTGACCCAAACTGGCCGCGGCCAGGGGCACGGGGTCAAAGCTGCGGTAGAGTTCTTGAACTGTTTTGCCCAAATCTTGCTCGACAATTGCCTCTAACTTTTCGTAGCTAAAAGCAGGCACTTTATCTTGCAGTTTAGAGAGCTCTTCGACAAACTCTGCGGGGAACAAGTCGGCGCGGGTGGAAAATAATTGGCCTACTTTAATGAAAGTGGGGCCCAAATCCAATAGTGTTTCTCGAACCCAGATTGCTTGAAAGCGCCGTCTGGCAACTTTTTTTTCTTCTGTGACGCCTCCCCAGTAGCTCCAGTTTTTGCTGTCGAACCACAGCGAAGCCAGCCAGAGCAGGACAAAGGCCCAAATGTCGAAGAAGCGTCGCTGCCGGGAGTATTTTTCGCGATTCCAGCGATAAGCTTTACTTTTGTAGGATTTAGCAGCAGTTTTTGGCTCATCGCCCTCGCCAGTGCGCTTGGGGGGGCGCTGGCGATCAACAGAGTCATTAAGGAGAGCAGACACTTGGGTTCCCAAATTGCTTATTTTATGTTGTTGCTTTGATGGCAGGTTGGAGCGCAGGAGCGCGTTGTCTTGCGCTCGCGCGGTTGTAAATAGTAGTTCGATCGCCCTTTTTTAAGGCAAACTGCTGCGGTAGCGCTGCAATTGCGATCGCACCAAAGCAACTTCGGCGCGCAGCTCGTCAATAGTCACTTGCAGCTCAGCAGGATGGATGTCTTGAATGGTAGTGCTGGTGGTTGCATTACCGGTTCTGGTTTGCATCGCTTCCTCGGCCGATCGATTAGCGCGTTCCACAACTCGATCTGTAAATTGGCGCAGACGTTCTCTTTGTTCCGCGTCAAATTTACCTAGTTGAGAAAAAGCGTTCGTTGCCACGCTTTCTAATTGCTCGTATAGTGCTTCAGCAACTGCTCTGCCTACAAAAAAAGCATGAACTGGGGGTTTACTCATAAAAAAATCTCTGTACGCTTCCGCAACAAATTATAACTTGCTTATCCTCGATGGTGCTTCCAAACAAAGGAAGATTGTGGAAATTGATGCAGGACAATATCTCTGCCTGGAAACAAACAAATTTTTTCGAGCGGGCGATCGACTGACACTCCAGTCATCCGGGATGCGACCTCTACCATCGATTTGATTTTCAGAACCGTTGTTGCTAACTACTTTTTCAACCGAGTAGATGTGGCAGCCGCAACAGGAAACATCACATAACTTGTGCGCCCGTGCCTATATCTTAACATAATTCCTAAAAAATATCAAAGGTTTATACATTTTTTTTCTAGAGGCATTTCGATCGCAGGTGGCATAGGAAATATGCAGTCGAGTCAAGTCGAGGTTGTGGGGATTAGCAAATTCCGAAAGCAGGTTTTGCGGTTTGGTGCTTTGCCTCCAAAGGCGTTATTTTCAAGAAACAATCCATCGATATTTACTGATTCATCAAAGCAATTAGTCGCCGGCAACTTTAACCAACAAAAATAATACACCTGTGGCACTCACAAACAATCTAAAATTATCTGCGTTTATCCGCATTCCATCTGCCTTGAATCTGCGGTTTATGTATTAAAAGCGAGGACTTATGCAGCTCAAGTCTCAGACTAATTTGTCGTAGGTTCTGGTAAAGGCAAAGGGGTTTCTGTCACAGGGGGAGGCGAGTAAGGAGCGATCGAACTATCGGAATTCGTATCATTTTGGCTGGGTATTGGCGGTGTTGGCGACGCTACTGATGGCGGCGACACAATTTCAGGACTCGGCACCGCAGGCGGGGCGGGTGCGGGAGGTGAGTAGCTGGGAGGTTCCGGCGGTAGGGGCGCAACTTCCGGTATCGGTGCGGCCGCTGGTTGCGGTGCTGGCTCGATTTGGGTTTGAGCCTCGGGAATTGGGGGTTCGGAAGGCGGCGCTTCGGGTTCGGGCGTGGGGGATATTGAAGGCTCCGGTTCTGGCTCTGGGGCGGGAGTTTCGGGGCTTGGCAACTCTGAAGGTGGGGTGCTAGCTGCTTCGGGCTCGATCGGTTCGGGAAGGTTGCTGCTGTCTGAGGTGGGTTTGGGGCGCTTGTTAAGTTCGATCGGGTAGAGAGGACTGCTTTCGACAGAGGGCTGCCCGAACATCGGCCCTGACAAATCGCGGGATTTGAGCAAATCTTCGAGAGATGGGAAGGATTGAGTTGTGGATCGGGTGCTGCTGAGACTGGTGCTGTTGTAGCGCCATGCTAGGTCAAAACCCATCCAGCCTGCAATGACAGCCGTTACGACAAACGCCAGCAAAGTCAACGAAGGCGGGGGAGGTGCGGGCAATTGCAGGCTTTGCTTGTCTTTTTTTTCTGCTTGTACTCTTTCTGTGTCTTGCAGCATGGTAAGCCAATTTTCCATTGTCTGGGGGCGCTTTTGGGGGTCGGTTTCGAGTCCCTGAAGGATTGCTCGCTCGATGGCGGGGCTGAGGTTGGGCACAAATTGTCGCAAAGAAGCTAGGGGAATTCGATCGCGCAGGGGGGCTGCTACGGGGGGCACGCCGGAGAGCAAGTAGTAAAAGGTGGCGGCGATCGCGTAGATGTCTGTGGCCGGTGTACATTTACCGTCATAGAGGTATTGTTCGATCGGCGCGTACCCAGGGGACAGCAAGTTAATCTGAGCGTATTTAGTGCCGGCGATAAAGTCGCGGGCAATACCGAAATCTATTAACATTACGACATCAGAATCGGCTCGCCGGATCAAATTTTCGGGCTTGATGTCTCGGTGTAGCAATCCGCTGTGGTGAACTGTACTTACGGCTGAGGCTATTTGACGAATATAATGCAGCGCCTGGTCTTCTGGCAGCGGTTGACCGGCTTCGACGATGTGGGCGAGAGTTTGGCCGGGAATGTAGTCCATCGCGATAAAAGACTGTCCGGCTTCTTCAAAAAAGTCGATTGCTCTGACGATGTTGGAATGCTGACATCTGGACAGGCGTCGGGCTTCGGCAATAAACTGCTGTTGAAATTGGGCTGATGCTGGGTGTTGGCGCAGACTTTCGTTGAGGGTTTTGAGTACAACGGTTTGGTTTAAATGGGTATGGATAGCTCGGTAAGTGATGCCGAACCCTCCTATGCCTAAAGTCGCGTTGACTCTGTATTTGCCTTGTTGCAGGACTGTTGCTGGCGCTAAGTTCATCTTTTGTTGATGCCGTTTCCCAAACTATGCTACCGCTTTTGGGGGATTTCGCAGAGTTTAGGTCGCAGGGGGGCGATCGATCTGCGCCGTTGTTGTAGCTTGAGCTTGAGCAACCTCTTTAAATCTTTGCATCCCCACGTCATTCTATAGCGGTTATCAAAAAAGTGAGGTATGCCCTATGCCCGGTTTGGCCTATGCCCGGTTTGGCCTATCCCCACGAGAGTACCTTATATGAGAGCACAGAAAGGCTATATCTGTAGTAGGTATTGCGAAACTTAAGGCCCCAGCTTGCCAATAAAAATCCCGCTCTTGTGGAACGGGAAAGCCATCAGGGTGCATCTATTATTTATTAATATAGTTGATGAGGGGTCTCACCCCCTTTTGTTTTAACAAATCTTTATAATTAGGAAATTTCTGTAAAGATTTAGGTTGTTATTTTAATTGTGATCAATATTATGGTAATAAAGATTGCCGAATCGCGATCTTGAGCTTAAAAAAATAAAAAAGGATCAACTCACTAAAGTTGGAAACAAAGACATCAGAGATGATATGATGTGACCCATGATTCCAGCCTAATCGGGGAAACACCTAAATTCATCTTGGTTAATGGAATAAAGCAGGGATTGTGAAAGCGATGGTTTGTCAGAAACTCGTTAAGTTAGCAGTTAGTCCACCTTAAGAGCGGTGTAGGTTGATGGTGTCTGTGGTGAACCCACGCAGTAGAGGCGTGTGGCATCTGATAGGCATTTTTCAGAAAGTATTTCAACACAATCCAATATTTGCTAGTAGGTAACGTTCACAGGCCGTGAGCGTGGATCTATCTATTTTTTCGGTTGATCGCTAATCAAGGAGAAACTTTTGAATATTCAAGTCCTAAAACGGGAATGGTTCTCAAATGTGAGAGCTGATATTTTGGCAGGAACAGTGGTCGCTTTGGCACTAATTCCAGAGGCGATCGCCTTTTCAATTATTGCTGGTGTCGATCCCAAAATAGGACTGTATGCCTCATTTATCATTGCCATGACGACGGCAATCTTCGGTGGACGACCGGGCTTAATTTCAGCAGCCACAGGTGCAATGGCATTGTTAATGATCCAGTTGGTGAAGGATCACGGCTTGGAGTATTTGTTAGCAGCTACTCTTTTGACTGGAGTGTTGCAAATTCTGTTTGGGGTACTGAAATTGGGGCGACAGATGAAGTACGTGCCCCGTGCAGTAATGGTTGGATTTGTCAATGCCCTAGCGATTTTGATTTTCATGGCGCAGTTGCCGCAATTAACTAACGTACCTGTGACGGTATATGTGATTACAGCGCTCTCCCTGGCAATTATCTATATCTTGCCTCGCTTTACGAAAGCGGTGCCTTCGTCATTGGTGGCAATTGTGGTGATGACTGTTGCTGCGATCGCCCTTAAACTCAAGGTTCCCACTGTGGGCGATATGGGGGAATTGCCCAGTGCTTTGCCCTTTTTTGCTCTACCAAAAGTGCCATTAAATCTGGAAACCTTGGAGATTATCTTTCCCTACGCCTTGACACTGGCGATCGTCGGTTTGTTGGAATCACTGCTGACGGCTTCACTGCTGGATGAACTCACTGACACACCAAGCGATAAAAACCAGGAAGCTAAGGGTCAAGGCATTGCCAATATCATCACTGGGTTCTTTGGCGGGATGGCAGGGTGCGCCATGATTGGGCAATCGGTGATTAATATTCAGTCTGGCGGACGGGGAAGACTCTCAACCTTTGTTGCGGGTGTTTTTCTGCTATTTTTCATTCTTGTCTTGGGAACTTGGGTCAAGCAAATGCCGATGGCCGTCTTGGTTGCTGTGATGATTATGGTGTCGATCGGGACATTTAGCTGGGCATCAATTAAGAATATTTCCCGCACGCCTCGGAGTGAAACCGCCGTGATGATTACAACTGTTTTGATCACGGTGTTAACTCATAACTTAGCCCTTGGCGTGATCGCGGGAATTGTGATGAGTACGGTGTTCTTTTCTCGCAAGATTGCTAAGTTGGTGTTTGTGGATAAAACGCTCAGTGCTGATGGCAGCCATCGCACTTATAACGTCGCTGGGCAAATTTTCTTTGTGTCGGTACATGATTTTTTAGAGGCGTTTGATTTCCAAGAAGTGGTCGATCGCGTCACGCTCGATCTTAGGCACGCTCACCTATGGGATCAAGGGGCAGTTGTGGCGATCGATCGAGTAGTGATTAAATTCCGCCGTAATGGTGCAGAGGTTGATCTGATTGGGTTGAATGAAGCAAGTGCCACATTGATCGATCGATTGGCAATACACAACAGCCCCGATGCGGTGAAAGAAATGTCAGGACATTAAAATCAATCGCTTAAATAGGTCGGCGCTGTCAAATGCAACTATGTAAACAAACGATAGTCAAGTATCAAAATACCAAGAAAGCATGACTAGGAGACGCTGTTTACATACAATTACATAGTTCAGTTTAATCCCGCCGACCTACTTATGTCACAGAGCCAGACATGAGCCTACTATTGCAGATGCTGGAATCGATCGCATCCAGTGAGTGTCTTCTCAATCGAGTCCACTTTAATAGACTTGAGTTGCATAAATATTCGATCGAACTGTTAACCGCAGATTTTAAGTGGATCAACACTGATGGACGCAGATCATTCAATCATTAAAATTGAGTGCAACTCAAGTTTAATCTTTTTTGCCATGCTGCGGCAAATGGTGCAGCAGATACCACAGCACGGCTAAATTTCCGAGAAATACCGATAATTTAAGTACGGTGAAGCCCTGAGATAACTCATATATTTCTGGCGGAATACTGATTCCTACCAGCACTAATACTAAGATTGTTCCCCAATCTTTTTCGTACCACAATCCCACCACTTCAAACACCGTTAAAATTGCATAAACTCCGGCAGCCAGTCCACTAAAAAGTAAAGTTTTAGATTTGACAAGAAGAATTTTATCTAGAAAAATTTCAACTATCTTCAAATTGGTTTCTAATAAATAAGATTCCGAGAAATCCTCCAAAAATTGATGGTTTTTTAGGGCAAAAAGCAAAGCTATTGAAGTTAATATCAAGAAAGCGGCGACAAAAGTTTTGTAAACGATAATTGCCATTAAAGCAGGAGGACGCTGTTTTTTTACGTACATTTTTGAAATATCAATAATTTGTGTTCTGCTTGTGCAGGAAGAAGTTCATCCACAAACATTCTACGATATTTAACTGATTTAACCTATCAAAATTCCGCAGGGTGCGCCATAAATCAGTTAGTCAATTACACTTATAAACCCTAGCGAGGGCAAAAAATCTGCTTTTTGATCAACTATCTCTCGCAAGAGCAATAAGTTTCCCAGCAACCGTTTTTTTCGTAAGTTCTAAATTAGGCTTGAGTTGGATAAATATTTGATTGATGGGTTAGCTGCAGATTTTAAGCAGATTAACACTGACGAACGCAGATAATATCATGTCCGGTCTACGAACTCATCCAAGGGGAACGCATCTTATCGGCAATTCAAAAATTTTCTTTAACCATTCGTGTTGGGTTCGCCCGTAACTTTTGATATCTACCCATGTATCAGCACGGCAAATCACTGCACAAATTGAGTTCTTAATAATATAGCCTTTCAAGCTCTCATATGAGGTACTATCCGGGATAGGGCATAGGGGATAGGGCATACCTCACTTTTGTGAGAACCGCTATATCAATTAATTGATGATATTTCGTCCGCTAAATTCTTGGATATTATAAATCATAAAATGGTCGGCAATGGAGATTTTAGGTTTGAGTTTCATACAGGGCGAACTCTGATTAAATGTTTTGTAGGTATTCAATAATTATTCTCCAATATACCAGATTTTGTTAATATTAAATTTAGATGAGTTCGCCCTGACGTCGGGAAGGCGATCGTTAAAGGTGGGATAAAACTCGAATAGATTGTGGTGTGCGAAGATCGATCGCCCTTACCGGAAAAAAGTGCGATCGCCCGCAACTACCAAATCGTTTCATCGTTTCAACGTCAGGAATATTGTACCGCCGCGCGATCGCATTTTAGGAGCGATCGCGCGATCTTTGTGTATCTCCCCTAGAAGTTGCAATTACTACGTTGACCTGCTAGCGTTAACATAGACGCATCGTAGGAAAACAACCGATGACACTAACAGAATTACTCCCTACCATCAGACAACTGTCTGCGATCGACAAACGAGAGTTAATCCGCATTCTAATGGCGGAAGAAGATATCAGTGAGGATACTTTTCCTTTGGAACCTTACAAAATTTACTACCTGCCAACCCCATACGATAATTTTGGTGCGGGTGCAGCTTTAATGCAGGCAATGAACCGGGCTAACCACAAGGAAAACTGAGTATTATGCGATTCCAATACTCTACCAATGACCCCTCTCAAGATGAGTTTGATAGCCTACCCCGCATTCCCTTGATTCTGCACCACAATAACCAGGGAGTCGAAGTTGTTGGGTTAGTAGATAGCGGTGCAACCGTGAATGTATTGCCTTACCAAATAGGAACTCAGCTTGGCTTAGTTTGGGATGACAGTAAAGCCATTATTCGACTTGCTGGTAACATTGGTAATCAACCAGCGATGCCAGTATTTTTCATGGCTGAAATAGGGGAGTTTGCTCCGGTAAGATTAGTATTTGCTTGGGCAAAAGTGACAGCGTATCATTGATTCTGGGACAGACAAATTTTTTCTTAGAATTTGACGTTCACTTTTATCGTTCTCGGCTTGAGTTCGATATTGAGCTGAAGCGTTAATGTCCACTATAATTTATTTGCGATGTGGTGTGCAGCTACAGATCGATCGCCCTTACCGGAAAAAAGTGCGATCGCCCGCAACTACCAAATCGTTTCAACGTGAGGATAGCTCAGAATCTTCTCATCGCACGTAACCAAAGGAATATCATAGCGCCGCGCCATCGCTACCAAAATGCGATCGGCAGGATCTTTGTGAAACTCCCCTAGAAGCTGCGTACTGCCAATCGCATCCAGCGGATTCAACGGCTCAATCACTATACTCGAATGAGTTCTAGCTTGTTCGTACCACTGTGCGATCGGTAACGGCAAAGTCAGCTTCCCCAGACTCGATTTCACGGCAATTTCCCAAACTGAAATCGCAGAAACCAGTAAACCGCTTTTGATTTCCTCAGCCTCAATTGCACGCTTTGCTGCCACAGACAAATGACTGGGCTCATGCAGCAGCCAAAGCCAAATATGCGTATCAAGTAAAATCATGTACCCAGCGCATCCCATAAATCCGACATCGGCTCATCAAAATCATCAGCAATAACCAGTGGCATCCCGCGCAGAGGATAATGCTTTTGTACCGTCAATCCAGCACTCGAAATCTCAGCAGACTCGATCGGCAAAAAAACCTCCGAGTTCGACAAACGCCTCTGACGCAAAAAACTCAATAGCACCTCAAGTACATCATCTGAGGCTTGCTCAATCTCGCTAATTAGTTCTTCCCGGACAGTCATAATCTGGCATTCTCCTTGCTAGACTTCTTTACCCATTGTAATTGGAGATGCGATAGTTTTGGGCGATCGCCCTTTCCTCCAAACCCACCCCAAAAACCTACGCCAAAAACAGCTTATAAGCCGGATTCTGACTCTCATCCCCATACTGATAGCCCAGCGTATCCAAAAAAGCCTGCCATTCCTGCATCTCATCCGGTGGCACCTGTATCCCCACCACAATTCGCCCGTAATCAGCCCCATTATTCCGATAGTGAAAAACGCTGATATTCCAATTAGGACTCATCGAACCCACAAACTGCATCAACGCACCCGGACGTTCGGGAAATTCAAAGCGGTAAAACAGTTCATGTTTTGCCAGGAAAGAACGGCCGCCCACCATGTGCCGCAAGTGCAATTTTGTTAATTCATCATCAGTTAAATCCAAAGTTTTGAAACCGCAATTTTCAAAAGTTGCAGCTATTTTAATCGCATCAGCACGGTCTAGAATTTGCAACCCAATAAAAATGTGTGCTGCTTTTTCATCCGCAATTCGATAACTAAATTCAGTCAAATTGCGCTTTCCCAAACATTCGCAAAACCTGCGGAGACTTCCCGGCTGTTCGGGAATTGTTACTGCAAAAATCGCTTCCCGCTGTTCGCCAAACTCTGCCCTTTCTGCTACAAAACGCAGGCGATCGAAATTCATGTTCGCGCCGCAAGCAACAGCAATTAATGTTTCTCCTGCGACTTGTTCCCGTTCCACGTAAGCTTTCGCACCTGCGATCGCCAATGCGCCTGCAGGTTCTAAGATCGATCGCGTATCTTCAAAAACATCCTTAATCGCCGCGCAAATATCATCCGTACCCACCAAAATAATCTCATCCACATACTGCTGACAAAGCCGAAAAGTTTCCTCCCCAACTTCCCGCACAGCAACACCGTCAGCAAATAAACCCACCTGCGACAAACGCACCCGTTTACCAGCTTTTAGCGATTGATTCATCGCGTCGGAATCCACAGGTTCAACGCCAATAATCTTAATTTCCGGCCGCAACCGCTTGATATATGCCCCAATTCCCGAAATCAATCCACCGCCGCCAATGGCCACAAAAATTGCGTGAATGGGTTTTTGATGTTGCCGCAGAATTTCCATGCCGATCGTACCCTGTCCCGCAATTACGTGCGGATCGTCAAAAGGGTGAATAAAAGTTAAGTTTTTTTCCGCCTCTAATTGGCGCGCAAAAGCGTAAGCATCATCGTAGGTATCCCCCTGCAGAACCACCTCTCCACCCCGCGCTATCACCGCATTTACCTTCACCTGTGGCGTTGTTACAGGCATCACGATAATCGCGCGAGTTCCCAAGTGGCGGGCGGCGAGAGCGACTCCTTGGGCGTGGTTGCCGGCGGAAGCTGCAATGACACCTTGTGCTAGCAAATCCGGCGACAGTTGCGCCATTTTGTTGTACGCGCCCCGCAGCTTGAAGGAAAACACAGACTGCATATCCTCTCGTTTCAGCAGCAGTTTATTGTTGAGCCGCTCTGATAAATTGGGGGCTATTTCTAGGGGTGTTTCTTGAGCAACATCGTAGACGCGGGCGGTGAGGATTTGTACTAGGTAATCGCAAAGCATGGGGGTTAGCAGGTGGGTTAATGCCGGATGGTGGGATAATTGTAGGGCATTTATGTTAGCATTTTGCGGGGAATTGGCGATCCTTTTCGTTGGCGTAGCCCCCGTAGGGGCGGGCTTCGCTAACGGGCGATCGGGAGAACCGATTTACTTGACTAATAATTTGATTGCCAATTAAAAGCTTGATGTACCGGAAGTGCGATCGCCCCTAAAAGCAGAACAAAGAGAGCGATCGCGAGGCGACGATCCAGATGATACCTAGTGCTGACACTTGCCATTTGCCAAAACCTAATCAGGCCGTGCGAAACCCGTTCGAGGGTCACTAATAAACAAGCCCAAAACTAACGAATCCATCACCGTATCCCAGACAGGAGTCAAACGTTCCGCATCATCAACCCAATAATCAAAAGTAATCAAACACTGAACATTAGAACCCAATCCAATACAGATTCGCGAATAAGCTTCCCGCTGTTCGGGAGGGTCAATAAACTTAAATTCAGTCCACACAATGCGGGCAGTTTGCCGCTTCAATTGAATAATTTCCCCAAAAGCGATCGGATTTCT
Source organism: Microcoleus sp. B4-D4 (assembly GCF_036705185.1). Lineage (NCBI taxonomy): Bacteria > Bacillati > Cyanobacteriota > Cyanophyceae > Oscillatoriales > Microcoleaceae > Microcoleus > Microcoleus sp. B4-D4. The sequence goes on from NZ_JAUBTX010000022.1 coordinate 78,570, forward strand.
GGTATCATCTTCAACAATCTTCTGTAATAGCGGCACAAGAGGAAATTCTCCCCAATTGCCAGGAGGTAACAAATTAAACGAAACCTCCAAACGACAATCATCATCCGGCGGTTTCTTATCCGTAAATCGGAAGGACTTAGTATCAGGTTCAAAATGCCAATCTTCGGGGACATCAAACCGAACAGCACCTCTTCCTGCTACAAAAATGCGAGTTCCCGGCTTTGACGTCCAATTGTGGTTTTCTTTAAGCTCTAGAGTTTCCTTGAGCCATTCTTGCTTTTTGCGTTTAGACATAAACAGAACACCAAATTACTGCTAATCTGTAGTTTGAGACTTGGCAAACATATTTTAACCCTATTTTGCTCGCCCTTTGCTCAATTTTAACAATCCTTACAAAAATTATGAATTGCTCTCTTCTCTATTCCTCTGTGTTCTCTGCGCCTCTGCGGTAAAAAAAAATCCATTTCACAATTGGCTAACTTTTATTTTTCACTCTTGGGAATCACATACCTAATCCCGCCTTTCTTCCCCGCATCGCCCCTGTAGCGCGGAATCACATGAATAGCAGCGTGACTGCGACTTTGCCCCGCATCTTTATTAATATTGATACCCACATTAAAACCGTCAGGCTGAAACTCTTTTATTAACATCTCTTGCACCTTATTCGCCATAAACCAGCAAGCAGATTGTTCTCGAAAAGGCAACTCAAAATAATTAGCAATATGGCGCTTGGGGATAATTAAAACATGACCTTGGCTGGCCGGATAACCGTCAAACATTGCATAAGCTGTTGCCGATTCAGTTAGTAAAGTTAGATTTTTGTAGGGATTGCAGAATACGCAGTGATTAGTTGAATTTCTTTGATGGTTGTAATGTACGTATTCGTAAATTTCGCAAGACTCATCTAGGTGAATTGACTTAAACGGAAGTTTGACAATACACTGATAGGTAGGTTTTTTGTGCACGTAATGTTCTCGAAAGCCTTCTTTTTTGAGATCCCTTCTCACTGCAAAATAAGCTTTGCCTCCCGGTTTCAACAAATGCGACACTTCCATCAACACATTAGCTTGATCTTCGGGAAATAAAACATTCAAAACATAAAAGCAAAAGATAATATCGAATTTGTGTTTTGGAAAATCCGGGAAATAATAAGGGTCATAACCCGCAATATCAAAGCCTTTTTGCTGCAACAATTTAACATCGCTGCCGAAGCCGCACCCAAAGTCTAAGACTTTCCCTTGCAGCAAGTTTTTATCCAATAAAACTTTTGCCGGAAATGACAAGTAAATTCTTTCAATTGCCGTCAGGTGGCTGAATTTATTTTGTTGCTTTTTCATCACGAAATAAATTTGATTTAAATCGATATTATTCAGTCCGCGCCGGGGGACGAAAGTTTGACAAGAAGCGATTTGAATCGCCAAATCCTATCTAAAAATTGTATCATTATTGCAGTTTGGCGATCGCCCCTTTAGCCACCAACACCTCACCAGTCACCAAATCCCGCACCGTCGCCAACAAAACCCGCCTTTCATCCACCTCAAAACTCACCGAAACCCTATCAATTCCCAACACCCCAGGCGGATTCAAATGCGCCACACAAACCTCCTGATGGTGGCTTTCCAAAGAGCGAAAATCCGTGTGTTTGTTGAGCAAACTGCTAGTCATTTGCCCTTTTTCATTAAAAATAACCTCCGCTTGCGACACCTCCGCAACTTCCCCAATATCTAACCGAATCTCCCTTTGTCCTTCAATCGCCACTTGCAGCATCAACTCTTCAGAACTTTGACAAGGATACTTCATTTCCTTGCTAAAAATCGACCAATAACTATAAACTTTAGCATAAGGTTCCCAGAGACGAATGGCATAGCTGTGGCGCAAATAATCGTCAACACTCACTAACTGTGTCAGCGCTAAAGCACCGTGCGCCACAGCTTCAAAAGGCCGATCAATTTTAACTTTTTGTCGTCCAAAATAGGAAATGACTAAGTTAGACACAGCCGGAATTAGAGAAGTTCCTCCTACGAGCAAAACCTGTTCGATATCTGCTTTGCCGATACCTTTTCCCTGGGCAATACTCAGCACTTCATCTAAAGCTTCTCGAAACTGTTCTAACAACTGCCGAAATTCCAAAATCTCTGCAAGCTTTTCTCGGTTTAGCACCAAGTCGTAAGATATAAAATTTTCATCATCAAACCAACTTTCCTTCGCTTCATTAACTTGAGAAAGTTGAATTTTTAACTTTTCGGCTATTTCTAATAAATTTTGCCAACCAACCCCGCCAACTTCGGCCCGCGACGAACCAATTTGCTGCAAATAATCTTCGACAATCCAGATATCAATATCTTCGCCGCCAACATAAGCATATGATTTTGCTACGACTTCGGCCCGCATTAAATTTGAGCTTTGAAATTGGCTATCTTTTACTGAAAAATGAGGGGCAGTCCGAACCAAACTTAAGTCTAAAGTTCCGCCGCCAAAATCGATCACTAAAACTAGAGAACCGGGACGTTTAACTGCATATCCCAGGGCGGCTGCTGTAGATTCATCGATTAGCTGAACTTCCGCAACTCCGAGAAATTCTGCTAAGTCGCGAAACCAATCCAGATATCGCTCAAATGCTCCGACTGGGACTGTAAAAATTAATTTATCTGGATGTATATTTTGCTCAAATAACTGTTTCCAGATACTTATTATAAATTGTTTTGCCACTGATTCAGGCGTGTAGTTTTTGCCATCTATATTGCGGGATGGCGGCTGAAAATCGGCGGCCAAATCGCGTTTAAAAGCTTTGAAAAAACGCTCTGGTTGCGATTTTTCCAAACGCTGAGACCGCACTTTTTCTCCCAATACCAACTCTCCGGCATTTTTCACAAACACCAAAGTCGGGACTACAGGTATTTCTCGGATATCTCCGCTCGAATGCTTCGTTTTGAAAATGCGGGACATTTCGCCTAATCTCAAAGTTTCCGGTGTTTGGGTGTCCGGGTTGAGAATGCAAACAACCGTGTTGCTAGTCCCGAAGTCAATTGCGATTGCAACCATGTAAATTTTAGATTTTAAATTTAAGTTTGTATAGCCGCTGGCAGGGTACGGCTAACTTTAGCAGGAGTAAGAATTTGCTCTCCATTCCGATAGCCGACAAACCGAATATAAACTAATTCTCCTTCTGTTATATCTTTAACATCCGGCTGGTGCAACTGCGGATTGTAAGTCACTTGTTCCCAAGCTGAACCAATGGTTTCAAAATCCCAACTCGACAAGAGATTTTCTAAGGGCGTAAACAAAGCGGAGAGATTTTTTGCGCGCATATTCGGCTTGGCTTCTGCCATTTTGCGGGCGGCGGGATAGGTAATTAACAAAGTTTGCAACTGTTCAAAGGTGGCGCGGCGAAAATCGGCAGTTAGTTGACTTTTTTGCTGCTGCAATTCTTCTCGCAGCCGGAAACACTGCTGTCTCAATTCTTCAATTTCGTTGGGATTAGTGGTGATTGTCGCCGATACGGGCAGCGCGCTAAGAGTGCGATCGAATTCTGGGAAATTCAAATTCAGCACTGTTGCCAGCCGCCTCAGTTGGTCTAGCGTGAGTTTTCCCACGTCTCCCTGTCGCACTAAGCGCACCCCGAAGCGACTTAAGCCGGCTTTCTCGCCCAAGTCTTGCCAATCGAGAATCTCTAGCTGATTCATGCGTTCCCGCAGAATTGTATCGTACTTAAACTCGATCGCATCTCCCGCCTCCGATGCAGCATAAAGGTAAACTAAAATTAGAAAAATGCCCCCCACAGCTAGCGCCATACTAAAGGCAGGGACTGTTGTTGTCTCAATTGTTACGCCCAGGAAATAAAACATAGTTAATTTTTCTAAACTTGTTTTAACGTCTGCGTTTGTTCGGCGATCGAATTTTCTTCGCCTTGATAGTATTCTGGTAGCAACTCTTGAGATTCTACTTTTCCCAGAGCTTTTTCAATTCCGGCGGTGGTTTCAGTACAGCTTGCACCCGTGGCGTTGAGGACGGTTTCGGTAATTTTACCGTCTTTGCCGATGCGGTATTCTATTTGGCGGTACTCTGCCATAGTTCTCTTGCTTTAATACTTAAATTTTGACTGTTGAGTTATATTATAGATGCTGTTTACCAATTATTCAAATGAATTTTTGTAGCGACAATGCCACCGGGGTTTCGCAGGAAATTATGACCGCGATTGCAGCGGCGAATTGCGGTGCAGTGATGTCTTACGGAGACGATGAATATACAGAACGTTTGCAAGTTAAATTTTCCGATTTGTTCGAGACATCGGTGACAGTTTTTCCCGTAGCAACCGGTTCCGCTGCTAATGCTCTAGCCCTGGCGGTGATGACTCCGACCTACGGCGCTGTTTACTGTCACGCCCAATCTCATATTAATCTGGATGAATGCGGCGCGCCGGAGTTTTTTACGGGCGGTGCAAAGTTAGTAACACTAACAGGAAATCATGCTAAAATAGAGGCAGAGACTTTAGGTGAAATAGTCGATCGCGCTGGTGCAGGTATCGTCCACCACGTACAGCCCGCCGCCGTCAGTATCACACAAGCCACAGAAGCAGGCACTGTCTACCATCCAGCGGAAATTGCCCGCATTTCCGAGATTGTTCGCAGCCACAATTTGCACCTGCACATGGATGGTGCTCGCTTTGCTAACGCTGTTGCCAGTTTGGGTTGTTCTCCTGCAGATATTACTTGGCGCGCCGGCGTGGATATCCTATCATTTGGAGCGACCAAAAACGGAGCAATGGCTGCCGAAGCAGTAGTATTTTTCACTAAAAAATTGGCAGAAACTTTTCCTTTTTACCGCAAGCGCAGCGGGCATTTGTTTTCCAAAATGCGATTTTTGTCGGCGCAGTTAGAAGCATACATAACCGATAATCTGTGGCTAAAAAATGCGGCTCATGCTAATAAAATGGCTGCTAAATTAGCCGCAGATTTGGCGGGAGTTGAGAAAGTCAAGTTTTGCCATCCCGTGGAAGCCAACGAAATTTTTATGCAGATTCCCGAATCAGTAATTACAGCAGTTTTAGCTGAGGGTTTTCTGTTTTATCGGTGGGATAAATGTACTGTTAGACTGGTAACGGCTTTTAATACTAAAGAAGAAGATATTATTGCTTTAGTGAAAGCTATTAAACGCTATTCTGCATAAATTATAGTTTGGTAATTCAGGGTTAATTGAGGTTTTTTATAATAATAAATATTTCGGTAAATCCGATTTGACAGATTTTGACAATTCGGTAGGAGGCGGGTCAACCAATAATCTCAAAGAGTACAAACAGATTAGTAGTTATTAGGGTCTTTCAGCTAGAGTTAGTTTTTAAGAAATAATTGAGAGTTCAAGAACTGATACCAATTCCGGTTGCATTCTTTATGATGTTAACAGTGAATAGAGAGGATTTGATATAGCGGTTATCACAAAAGTGAGGATAGCCCTATGCCCTATCCCGGATAGTACCTCATATGAGAGCTTGAAAGGCTATATCATATCAATTCCGTTAGCATCGGAATTATTCATTTCTCTCTGACCTCTCTGTGTTCTCTGTGTTCTCTGTGGTTAAATCATTCCGATGCAACCGGAAACGATATCACGCATCTGAAAGCTAGGGAGTGCGTCAGTTCCTGCAATTTAAAACAAGCCTCTCGACTTCTACTGATGCACCCTACAACTAATATCTTGAACTACGGTTTGATGGGAACATTTTAGGTTTAAATTTATCGTTTGGTGGGAGGCAGATTTTTGATATTGTTGGTGAGAGTTAGAGATGATTCGTGAACTCGCCCCTACAATTTAATCGATTTAGGAAGAGGTTCTGCAACCGCAACTAATTCCGGTTCCTCTACTTCGATATGTGCTTCTAAAAGCGCCAAATTTCTCATGTTGGATTTATAAAAAGCATCGAATATATCTCCGATTAAAGGTACTGAACCCACGACGGCCTCTAAACTGATATTGTAAATCATTTTTCCGAGGGTTTTGGGCGGGATTTTGAATTGAGTGGCTAAATAAATTAGGTATGCGGAAAACGCGGTATCTACGAGATCCCCAGCACCCGGAACTAAACCGATAAGGGGGTCTAAACCAATGCGAAATTTAGTGCCGGGGATGCCAATGGCGGTATCCATCAGGCGGCTGAGTTTGCGGATGCGGTTGAGGGTAGCGAGACGCTCTATTTTGTTCATATTATTATTTTTAGGCTAACTACAAAAAGCGACATCAGTCGGAAGACGGAAAAAACCATTACCCTGACAAAACAGACTAAACCAGTCGGATTCATCCCTACATAGCCAGGAAGGACTAGAATCAAACAGGTTAGTAGTGAGGACTTTAGTTCTTTTCAAACTTAGATGACTAATTTCCTTACTACAAACTTGATAACGGTTATTTGATCGGACACGATATAATTGGGGTATGGAATTAGGAAGTAAGCAGATACGATCGCACTTAACTATAGTTAATATGCTTAATTCCCCATTCGTGCATCGTATCAATAATCGGTTTGAGGCTTGCGCCCAAAGGTGTAAGCGAATATTCAACTTTCGGCGGAACTTGCAGGTAAATTTCCCGGTGCACAATCCCGTCTGACTCCATCTCCCGCAATTGCTGCGTCAGCATTTTCTGCGTAATGCCGTTGACAGCCCGTTGCAGCTCGTTAAAACGCTTCACTCCTCCAAACAGTTCCCGCAGAATTAAGACTTTCCACCGCCCGCCAATCACCTCTAAAGTTCTTTCTACCGGGCAATTTGCTCTCTCAATACTTCCTTCTTTGACTTGCATAGTATCTTTTTGGTAAGTATCGCACTTTTAAGTGCGTACTTTCCATAATAGCTTGACTCGGTTTAAAGTAGAAATATCTCGGAAACACCCGATAAATTTCACTGATACGAGTTCCCCAAAAAAATGGAACTGTAGGCCCGTACTCCAAACCACGAGCGACCTCAGTCATTCCCAATTCTTCAATCTAAAATCTAAAATCTAAAATCGAAGGAGGATGCAGAAAATGATTACCGTTAGAAAAAGTGAAGCAAGAGGACACGCTAATCACGGTTGGCTCGACAGTTACCACACATTTTCTTTTGCCAACTATTACGATCGCAATTATATGAATTTTCGCTCGTTGCGGGTAATTAATGAGGATGTAGTTAGCCCGGGCCAAGGTTTCGGCACTCACGGGCACAGGGACATGGAAATCATTACCTATGTACTGGAAGGAGCATTAGAACACAAAGACAGTTTAGGTACCGGTGCAGCAATCAAACCCGGTGAAGTGCAGCGGATGAGTGCAGGTACGGGCATCCAGCACAGCGAGTTCAATCACTCGCAAACAGAGCCTGTTCATTTGCTACAAATTTGGCTGTTGCCAGATACCAATGACTTGCAACCGAGTTACGAACAACGGGAATTTCCCCTAGCCGAAAGGCGCGGACAACTGCGGCTTGTGGCGGCGCGCGATGCGAGAGATGGTGCGGTGAAAGTGCATCAAGATGTCGATTTGTATGCGGCAGTTTTGGATAAAAATTCGCGGGTTTCTCATACTTTGCAGCCAAATCGCCATGCTTGGCTGCAAGTTGCTCGCGGTGCTGTTTTGCTCAACGGTTTGAGTTTAGGAAAAGGTGACGGTGCGGCGGTTAGCGATGAGGCTGAGTTGGTGATTGAAGCGGCGGAAGATGCGGAATTTTTGCTCTTTGATTTGGCATGATATTTAAGGCAAAATCCCCAAAATTTTGGAGAATTCGGGGATTTTAGTCGATGACATCTGACAGCTAAAAATTGATTTCAAGAATTAACGGAAATATTCTTTTTAGGTCGCCCGCCTTTTTTGCCATTTTGCCTTGCTGCTGCTGATTTAGAGGTTGAAGTTGCCTTTCCTCCCTTCCTACCTAATTCAGCCATCCAAGATTTTGTGCCAAAAATACCTGCGATAAGTTCGGGAATTCCAAAATCAACATCTAAACTTTCCCAGTGTACGCTGCTACCAGAAGGAGGTAGCCAAACATCAGCAAGTTGTTCTGGTGAAGCATTTTCTAAGCCTTGTGCTAGTTGTGGAGGAAAAGCAAAAATAGCACCGTTTTTCAGTTTTATCGTAATTAAATCTTCAGACTGATTATAATGCACAGATTCGGCGCGAGGTTCTGTCGCCTCGGCTTGTTTCCATGCTTCTTTGGCTTTGGCTATTTGCTCTAGAAGATTTTCTTCTGTTAATTCTAGATCCCAATTTTTAAATGCCATGTATTTCTTTCCATTTGCTTAACAGCATTTCTTGATTGATCGCTATAAGTTTAAGTGCATTTACGATGTCTTTCTTCTTTATTAGCTCGTGAGCATAAACTAAAGTAGGAGGTGCTTCTTCACTGCCAATATTAATCTTGATTTCCATCTGGTTAGCATCATTTTTTCTACCTTTAAAGATGTGGACATGAGCAGGAGTGTGATCGTTAGTATAGATGTATACAAATAAATTGTTCTGAAGGTCTTCAAGAACTTTGGGCATAAATTTTTATTATTTTTTATTTTTATTTTTACTTTTTATATATGACCATAATAACCCAAGCGTTGGGTTTTGTCAAGTGACGCACCCTACAGAATTAGATCGCCCAAAACACTCTTCCATCCTCAACCGTCAACGCGCCACAAACCGGAAAAGTTATCCGTCCGTTGATAGGTGGGTATGTTAAATTGACACAATCATGAACTACAGCAGAACAATTCCGGCTATTTTGAGTGCTACGATCGCCCTAAGCTCGATCGCCCTAATTCCACTCACATCACCTCAAATCGCCCTAGCCTTAACCGCCGACGCAGTAAAAACCGTCGCCAAACAAATTACCGTCCGCATCCAAGGGCCAAAAGGCGGTTCAGGAGTAATTTTAGAGAAACAAGGTAGCACATACTATATCCTCACAAACTGGCACGTTGTCGATAAAGCAGGGGATTACGAAGTTGTAACACCCGACGGTGTAGCTCACTCTGTATACTACAGCCTCGTGCGGCGAGTGCCGGGGATGGACTTAGCCGTAGTGCCCTTCAGCAGCCCTCAAACCTACCGCCTCGCTCAATTAGCCAATTCCGCAGCAACCAAGGGAAACAAAGCCTATGTAGCCGGCTGGCCTGCATCCGGCGGTTCCCTGAGACAGCCGATTTTCATCGCCACCGAAGGTCAGCTTACCGGCCGCCAGACTCCCTGGAACGGTTATACTTTGGTATACAATAACTTAGTGAGAGCGGGGATGAGCGGCGGGCCCGTACTCGACGATGCGGGGCGAGTTGTGGCAATTAACGGCATTGTCAGGCTAGAAGAAAATTCGGATAAAATCGTGGCGGCGGGGATAGAAATCAATACTTTCATGAAATGGCGATCGGCTGTTTCGCTGCCGGTAGTTCCCCAATCTCCCACAGCCGGAAACCCGAAAACTCCTGTTAATAATGCGCCTCGGAAGCCTGGAAGCGCGATCGCCTTTGTCGCCACAAATAGCCTCAAAGGATCTTCGGAAGTTGTGAGTTCCCTTGCCCTATCTTCAGCTTATTTTACTACAGGAAATAGCAACGGCACAATCTCAGTTTGGAATTTTTCCGACGGGCAATTAAAAACTACCCTGCAAGGACACACAGAAGCCGTAAATTCACTCGCAGCTAGTGCGGACGGAAAAGTGTTAGCTAGCGGCAGCGACGACAAAACTGTAAAAATTTGGAATTTAGAAACAGGCGCGGTTGTACGCACTTTGAGCGGGCATTCCGGTGCTGTTTCCAGCGTTGCCCTCAGTCCCGACGGCTTGTTTGTCGCGAGTGGCAGTTGGGATAAAACTGTGAAGATTTGGAATGCCAAAACTGGGGAATTGCTGCGGACTTTAACCGGGCATTCTGGACTGGTGAATGCTGTAGCGATTAGCCCGGACAGCAAAATTTTAGCGAGTGGCGGTAAAGACGGTTCAATTAGGTTGTGGAATTTAGCGACAGGTCAAGCAATTCGCACGATTGCTGGCAAAAATTTATCTGTTTTGTCCCTAGCTTTTACTCCCGACGCGAAAACTTTGGCTGCGGGAAACAGTAACGGGACAATTGGGTTTTGGACTGTCGGAAACGGGCAGTTAATTCGGCGCTTAAGCGGGCATACTGATGGGGTTTGGTCGTTGGCAATCAGTCGGGATGGGAGTATACTGGTTAGTGGGAGTTGGGATAAGAGCGTGAAATTGTGGGATGTGCGATCGGGCGAATTGAAAGGTAATTTGAGCGGACATTCGGGCTATGTTACTGCTGTGGGAATTAGTGCAGATGCTAAGACGATTGTGAGTGCGGGTTGGTTGGGGGAAATTAAGATTTGGAAAAGGGGGAATTGAGCGGGCGATCGAATGTGTTAAGATAATAGTCAATAAAACTGTCTTATCAAAAGGTGAAAAATGAGTACAGTAACAACTCAATTACCTACAGATATCTGGGTAGCAGCAACATGGGAAGAATTCATCGCGATTGCAGATAACCCAGCTTACAAAAAAGCCAAATGCTACTACCGCAACGGACAAATGAGGATTGAAACTATGTCTGTAGGGCCAGATCATTCACGAGATAATGCGATCGCACTTTTCGCAATTAACCTATTTTGTACTATCAAAGGTATCTCTCTTAACGGATTGGATAACTGTAGCTACAGGAAAACAGGAGTGCGAGAGTGTCAACCGGATGTATCATACTATATCGGAGAAAGAGCGCAATTAGCACCGAGGGGAACTTCGATCGCAAGTCTTGACGTTACCCCACCGCCAGATTTAGTCATAGAAGTTGCTGACTCTACTTTGGCTGATGATATTGGTGAAAAACGGTTGCTTTACGAAGAGCTAAAAGTCGCTGAATATTGGGTACTAGACGTGCAAAAATCCGAAATTATTGCCTTTGCTATTATTGCTGATAATGGCAGTCGGCGGATTGTGCGATCGGAAGTTTTGCCGGGATTAACTATTGCTTTGTTGGAAGAGGCTTTGCGGCGGAGTCGCACTCAAGATCAAGCACAAGTAGGAAATTGGCTGTTAACTCAATTTCAGCAACCATAAATTTGCAAAAGCAATCTCAGCCTTAGCTGGACAGAGACAACGGCAGCCCTAAACTCGTCGTGCGTTTCTCTGGTACGATCGCCACTTATGATAGATTTGGTTACGGTCGGACTACACTAAAAGACAAAATCAAATTAAAATTTGCGCCATAAATTCGATCGACCCCCACTGTTCGCGTGCTAAGACGCACAGCGCACAAGCGGTTGAGTCACATCTAAAATCTAAAATCTAAAATCGACTGGCTTCGGAAAAATGATTGAAGTAGAACACTTAAGCAAGGATTACGGTTCGACCGCAGCGATCGCGGACGTGTCCTTCTCGGTCGAATCAGGAGAAATTCTCGGTTTTTTGGGGCCCAACGGCGCAGGAAAAACCACAACCATGCGGATTTTGTCGGGATATTTGCCCGCATCCAGCGGTACTGCCCGCATCGCCGGCCTCGACGTACACGAAAACTCGATGGAAGTCAGACAGCGCATCGGCTATCTGCCGGAAAACCCGCCGCTTTATCCAGAAATGACTGTGGAAGGGTTTCTGTTTTTTGTGGCGAGGATTAAGCAAGTACCGGCGGGCGATCGCGCGCAACGAGTCACATCCGCGATCGAGCGCTGCGGCCTGGTTGATAAACGCAAAGTTTTAATCCGCAAACTTTCTAAAGGATTTCGGCAACGTGTCGGTATCGCCCAGGCGATCGTCCACGACCCGCCAGTGATTATCTTAGACGAACCAACCGTCGGCCTAGACCCCCGCCAAATCATCGAAGTCCGCAATCTCATCAAAAGCCTCGGCGGCCAGCACACAATCATCCTTTCCACCCACATTCTGCCGGAAGTCAGCATGACTTGCAACCGCGTCACCATCATCAATCGCGGTAAAATCGTCGCTGCGGGTACTCCCGAAAATTTGATGGGAGAGTTGGCCACCGGAGAAGGTTACGAAGTGGAAGTTGAAGGTGAGGCGGATTTGTTGAACAGTCTGCTGTTGCCTTCTTTGGAAAATGTGCAGGGAGTTCGATCGGTCGAATTAATCCGCAAGCAGCAATTTGTAGCAGGTCGTTACCACCTGCGGGCCTTGTGCGAATCGGACATAGAACCCGGACGAGAAATTGCCACAGCTATTATCGCCTCTGGATTCGGACTCTGCGAGATGCGCCGCAATCAGGCTACTCTCGAAGATGTGTTCTTAAGGCTGACAGCAGCCCAAAATAAACCGGAAGAAACTCTTGTTCACAGCGAACCGGAGGTCGATAGAAATCTGCAAGCGACAGAAATTCAAGACTCGATCGCCGATGTTCATCAATCGGAACCGCAACCAATTGTGGAAAATCTGCCAGTTTCAGATAGGCTAGAGTCGATCTATGATTCTCATTCAGCATCCGAACCTGTAGAAACAGTAGAGTCGATCACACATCCTCAGCCTGAATCCCAGCCAGTTGTCGAAACAGTAGAGTCGATCGAGCTTTCTCAGCCTGAATCCCCGCCAGTTGTCGAAACAGTAGAGTCGATCGAGCTTTCTCCGCCTGAATCCCAGCCAGTTGTCGAAACAACAGAGTCGATCGAGCTTTCTCCGCCTGAATCCCAGCCAGTTGTCGAAACAGTAGAGTCGATCGCACATCCCGAACCAGAACCGATTCTCGAAACAACAGAGTCGATAAAAGGGAAGCATCTCAGTTTGGGTGTCACAGGAGCCCCAGCATCTGACTCGCTACAGACATCTAAACTAGCAAGCAGGATGCTCACTTTTGTGAAAAATATTTTTCACAAAAGTGAGATACTCCCGATAGAGCCTTCTGCACCAGCACCAGTTGGCGAAAATCTAGAAGTTGTAGAAACAGAAGAGTCGATCGAGCTTTCTCAACCAGAACCGATTGTCGAGTCGATCGAGCTTTCTCAACCAGAACCGATTGTCGAGTCGATCGAGCTTTCTCAACCAGAACCGACTGTCGAGTCGATCGCACATCCCGAACCAGAACCGATTGTCGAAAATCTGGCAATTGTCGAAATCGTAGAGTCGATCGCACATCCCGAACCAGAACCGATTGTCGAAAATCTGGCAATTGTCGAAATCGTAGAGTCGATCGCACA
>NZ_JAUBTX010000022.1:91810-92235 GCF_036705185.1 Microcoleus sp. B4-D4
TCCCGAACCAGAACCGATTGTCGAAACAACAGAGTCTAGAGAACTTTCTCAACCAGAACCGATTGTCGCAATTGTCGAGTCGATCGAGTATTCCGAACCAGAACCGATTGTCGAGTCGATCGAGCTTTCTCAACCAGAACCAATTGTCGAAACAACAGAGTCTATCGCATTTTATCAACCAGAACAGATTTTTGAAACAATAGATATAATCAACGATTTAGAACCTGAAGTGCAATCAGTAGCACATTTTCTGGAACTTGTAGAAAGACAAGAATCTAGAGAAATTTCTCAACCAGAACCGATTGTCGAAAATCTCGAAATTCCACAAATCATAGAGTCGAGACAACCTTCTCAACCAGAACCGATTGTCGAAAATCTCGAAATTCCACAAATCATAGAGTCGAGACAACCTTCTCAACCAGAAC
>NZ_JAUBTX010000022.1:92335-92618 GCF_036705185.1 Microcoleus sp. B4-D4
CGATTGTCGAAAATCTCGAAATTCCACAAATCGTAGAATCTAGACAACCTTCTCAACCAGAACCGATTGTCGAAAATCTCGAAATTCCACAAATCGTAAAATCTAGACAACCTTCTCAGCCAGAACCGATTGTCGAAAATCTCGAAATTCCACAAATCATAGAGTCGAGAGAAATTTCTCAGCCAGAACCGATTGTCGAAAATCTTGAAATTCCACAAATCGTAGAGTCGAGAGAAATTTCTCAACCAGAACCGATTGTCGAAAATCTCGAAATTCCACAAAT
>NZ_JAUBTX010000023.1:0-22126 GCF_036705185.1 Microcoleus sp. B4-D4
CTTTGTTTTCGGATTAGTTGGGACACTAAAACTGTATGAACTTTTGTTCTCAAAAATACCACAAAGTACACAGCCTACCCACCAGCTCTTCGTTTGTAAAGGGGCCGTAGACCTCGGCGGTGTCAAAGAATGTAATGCCGCGATCGACGGCAGCCCGCAGAAGAGCGGTCATCTCCTGTATGTCTTTAGGCGGGCCGTAGGAAAAGCTCATACCCATGCAGCCCAGCCCGATCGCCGAGACTTCTAAATCACTATTTCCAAGTTTGCGCTTTTGCATTGTTTTTCTCCTTTGATGTGGAACTGATATTGTTCGCCGTCGATCGCTCCCGCCATTGTCAGCCGCCTTCGCTGCGATCGCTGCTCACTGTGGATCAATGGGAGACGGGGCAGTCTTATTGCCCCAGCGAGACCAGAGATAGAAGAGGTTGAGGAGGATGAAAAGCAGCACTGCCAGCCAAGGTAAGACCAGCGCGATCGCGGTGGCGATCGCGTAAACGATCGGCCCGACAAGGAACTGCCGTTCGATCTGCCGTATCTTTTTCACCGTAAGGTGGGTGTCGAGCAGCCGATACCCGCGAGCCGCATACCGCCACATGGCATTGACGAAGATACCAATTACAGTCAGGATTCCACCGTAGAAGGCGGCGGCAACCGACTCGTCCATTCCCCGGTGGAACGCTTCGGCGAGTACGGCGGTTGGGAACGGCAAGAAGGCAATGAGCATCAGGTGGAGGACGTTAAGCAGCAACAGCATTCCGTCCACGCAGACGATGTGTTTGAACATGGCGTGGTGGTTGATCCAGATTGCGCCGATCACCAGGAAGCTCACCACGTAGGCAAGGTAGGACGGCCAGAGCTGAAGGAGTTCCGCCCCGAGCGCCGTACCGGGTGGTGGCACTTTGATTTCGAGCACCAGAAGGGTGATCGCGATCGCAAAAACACCGTCGCTGAATGCCTCCAACCGATTGGTCTCCATGCTCACCTCCTCTGCAAGTAACGATTGCCAATGCGCTTCTGCATGATGACTCCTTCGAGATGCGATCGCAGTTATGCAGATTTCAGGGATGCCATATCGATACAGAAGCGATATTTCACATCAGACTTGAGCAGTCGCTCGTAGGCTTCGTTGACCTTCTGGATGGGGATGACTTCGACATCGGCAGTGATGTTATGCTCGCCGCAAAAGTCGAGCATCTCCTGGGTTTCGGCGATGCCGCCGATGTTTGAGCCGGAGAGACTGCGGCGGGCCATGATGAGGCTAAATGCCGAGACTTCAAGGGGCTTCTCCGGTGCGCCGACCAGGGTGATGTTGCCGTCGAGGCGGAGCAGGTTGAGATAGGCGTTGATGTCGTGCTTGGCGGAGACGGTATCGAGGATGAAATCGAAGCTGCCAGCGTGTTTCTGCATCTCGTCGGCATTGCGGGAGATGACCACTTCATCGGCTCCGAGGCGGAGTGCGTCTTCCTTCTTGTCGGGCGAGGTGGTAAATACTACGACATGGGCACCGAACGCACGGGCAAACTTCACGCCCATGTGGCCCAGCCCGCCGAGACCGACTACGCCGACCTTCTTGCCCTTGGTAACGCCCCAGTGCCGCAGGGGCGAGTATGTTGTAATCCCGGCGCAGAGAAGCGGCGCGACTCCAGCGAGATCGAGGTTGGCGGGAACGCGCAGAACGAAGCTTTCATCGACGACGATGCTGTTGGAATAGCCGCCGTAGGTGACAGGAGCGGTCTTGTGCTTGTCCGGGGAGTTGTAGGTGAGGGTCAGGGAAGGGCAGAACTGCTCAAAGCCAGCTTTACACTGGGGGCAGGTTCCATCCGAATCGACCATACAGCCGACCGCTGCGATATCGCCGGGCTTATACCTGGTAACTGCCGAGCCGACTTTGGTGACGCGACCGACCATCTCGTGACCGGGGACGATCGGGTAGACAGTAGGCATGACGCTGCTCCACTCGTTACGCACCGAATGGATGTCTGAGTGGCAGATGCCGCAGAAGAGGATTTCGATCTGAACATCGCGATCGGTTGGCTCGCGCCGTGCGATCGTGTCGGAAGCGAGCGGTGCGGTCGCACTGGCTGCGGAATAAGCTTTGGCGTTGTACATAATATTGATGCTCCAATCTGGAAGATAAGCTGGTTTACTTCTACTCGGTCTTGAATCTGTCCTGGTAAGTACCTACACAAAATTAATTACACATCCGACTTTGTTACTCTTTAGACGTATCAAGGGTTTCAAGTCAACTCAGTCGGCAATTAATTTTGTTTACCTACTTATTGTTCGTCGCTGACCTTTTCCATCCAGTCCACGGGTTTGCCGTCGAGTACCTCCTGAGTAGCGATATGAGTCATCGCCGTTGGCGGTGAAGGTGGCGATCGCGACAATGCTTTGTTGTCGTGCGTTTAGAGTTCGATCGGGTTGGCGACGAACCTCACTGCACCGTTTGACCGCCATCGACGACTAAGGTGTGTCCGACGACGAAGGCAGCCCCGTCCGAACACAGCCAGAGGACGGCATTGGCAATCTCTTCGGGCTGACCCATGCGTCCAATTGGCTCCTCCGCGATTACCTTCTCCTTTCCTTCAGAAGTGCCACCAGTGAAGCGAACCATCATCGGTGTGTCAATGTAACCGGGGGCAACGGCGTTGACGCGAATGTTCTGCGAGGCGTAGTCGAGAGCCGCCGACTTGGTGAGTCCGATCACGGCGTGCTTTGCGGCGGTGTATGCGGCTCCGCCCTTGATGCCTATGACCCCGGCACCCGATGAGGTGTTCACGATCGCGCCACCGCCTTGCTTGAGCATCAGCGGGATTTCATACTTCATGCACAGAAAAACGCCGCGCAGGTTGATGTCTACAATCCGATCCCACTCTTCCTCTTCGATTTCCGCTGTTGCTGCATTCTTCTGTTCCACACCAGCGTTGTTGAAGGCAAAGTCCAGTCGCCCAAAGGTCTCGATTGTCTTAGAAAGAGCCGCCTTCACGTCCTCGGTTCGCGTCACGTCACACTTGACGGCGATCGCCTGCCCGCCAAGTTCTTCAATCATGTGTGCCGTCTCTTGATTGCCCTGTTCTGAAATGTCAGCGACCACCACATGAGCGCCCTCACGGGCAAACGCCAGCGCCGTAGCTCGACCAATGCCGTTTGCAGCTCCAGTCACAAACGCAACTTTTCCTGTGTAGTTTCTCGTCATTATTTTCACCCTCTTGATTGCGATTGAACAAGCTCGATTGTCACTTCTACAGAACCAGGCATATTAAATGCCTCGATGCCACCATCTGTTTTTCCCAGGATAATGAGTCCGTTTGAGTATCCAAAATCTCGATAATATATCGCCAAATTCCCCCAGGGAGCGTAATAAGCAATATCTCCAACAGCAGGATCGCTGCCTGGGGGTGCATCTTCTGTAGATAATCTTTTTGGCAGATTACTGATTTTTTCGGTTCTCGCGTAATCTTCTAACGTCAGCGTTAATGGCAGCAGGGAAATAAAATCCTGAGTGGTTTTGCTGTCGCTCAAAGTGGCTGTAACAACTTTGTCTTTGACCTTGATGTTTATCTGCATACTGTTTGCCTGCTTGGTTGATATTTCAGTTGGCAGCTTCAACGAAGCACCGCTAGTCATACTGTTGTCGGCACGGCAGGCTGAGTAACTCAGGGACATCACTAGGACGAGAACCAAAATCAGCATTCTCTGCGGGCAGTTTTTCCCCTTGATGGAAAACCATCTCAAGAGCATTAAGATTTTCCTTCGTACTGCTCGTCGCTGACCTGTTCCAGCCAGTCCACAGGCTTGCCATCGAGCTGTTCTTGAATGGCGATATGGGTCATGGCTGTTGTGGCGGTGGCTCCATGCCAATGTTTTTGTCCCGGTGGAATCGAGACCACATCACCCGGTCTGATGTCCTGAATTGGTTCGCCCCATTGCTGCACCCAGCCAGACCCAGCCGTGACGATCAGGGTCTGTCCCAATGGGTGGGTGTGCCATGCAGTTCGAGCACCAGGCTCAAACGTCACGCTGGCACCAGATGTGCGTGCTGGATCGGGTGCTTGAAACAGGGGGTCAACGCGGACAGTGCCGGTAAAATACTCATTCGATCCTTTGGCGGAAGGCTGAGAGCCACTGTGTTTGATATCAATGTCCATTTTTCAAATTCCTTTACTGGATGCCGTTTCGGTGGCTGGCGCATCGCTACCCAATGGAAACGGCGTTTTCGCTTAAATAAAAATCCAGAATGCTTACAAGAAGCCGAAATCATTTTTCCTTGCTTTAGCTTCATCTTAGGCATTTTGGAGGGCAAGCAATAGAACGATCGTCTAAGATCGTTGTACAATCCTGCAAACCTAAACATGAATGTTTCAAAAACGATTGAAACGTCCGCGATCGCTTTTATGAACACCCCCCAGACAACGCGCGAGGCAGACAGAGCGCAAGCCAACCGAGACGAACTAACTGAGCGGATTGCACAGGCGATTCGTCATGATGGGACGATCGAGCCGCTCAAAGGATTACACTTCAACCGCTCCTCCTCGCCTTCGGAATGCGTTCATAGTGTCTCTGTCCCTGCCTTTTGTGCGATCGCTCAGGGCAGCAAAGAAGTTCTTCTGGGGTGCGATCGCTATCAGTACGACCCGATGAATTATCTGCTGGGGACGATCGAACTACCGATTGTCAGCCAAATTCTGGAAGCATCAAAGGCGCAACCGTACCTTAGCCTTCGCCTCGATCTCGATCCCAACCTCGTTGGCTCAGTCATGCTTGAGGCAGGGCATCCCTCATCGCGCAGCCGTACTGATGTGAAAGCGATCGATGTAAGTCCGTTGGATGCAAATCTGTTGGACGCTGTGGTACGGCTCATCAGGCTTCTAGATTCCCCTGCTGAAGCAAATGTTCTGGCACCACTGATTAAGCGGGAAATCATTTACCGACTGCTGATGGGAGAGCAAGGTGGTCGGCTGCGTCATATTGCAGTTTTGGGTGGCTGCACTCACCAAATTGCTAGAGCAGTCGATCGACTTCGTAAAGACTTTAACCAGCCGCTTCGGATTGAAAACATCGCAAGAGAGCTGGGAATGAGCGTCTCAGGCTTTCACCATCACTTCAAGTCTGTCACTGCAATGAGTCCTCTACAGTTTCAGAAGCAACTGCGACTCCAAGAGGCTCGCCGTCTGATGCTGGGGGAGAACCTTGACGCTACCAGTGCTGCCTACCGTGTGGGTTATGACGATTCCTCGCACTTCAACCGAGAGTACAAGCGGCTCTTTGGTATACCACCGATGCGCGATGTGGAGCGGCTGCGAGAAGCTGCTAGGTAAATTGCTAGTTCAATACGATCTCCTCAAGATGCCCTAATCAGGCCAGAAATCGCTAAAACATTAGGCATTTATTGCGCTCACTGTATTTTGGGAACAAATCAACTATGGTTGGACAAATCAGAAAGTATAATAAATCTCATCTTAATCAAGTTTTAGACATATTTAAAACAGAAGAAAAATTACTAGGCTTGGTGCCTGATGATGCTTTACAGAAAGAACTAGATGCTGTCGAAAAGAATTTATTGAATGGCAAAGGTGAAGATAAATATGGAAAATGGTCTATTAAAGCATGGGTTATAGTGGATGGTGATGTAGTAATTGGATTTGCCTTTGCTCGTGAGTATAAGGATAAGACAATATTAAATCTTTTATATATTTTGAAAGATTATAAACGCAAAGGCTGCGGAACTAAATTGATGAAGCAGGTTAAACAAAACTGCAAATCTCCAATTGAGTTACCAGTCTATGAGGAGAATAAAATAGCGGTTGCTTTCTATAATAAACACGAGTTTTTATCTACTGGTGATGAGATTGAACACGATCTTAAGTATCTAGTGATGACTTGGCATAAAGCTAAAAGCTAAGCAATTGCACACACTCAAACTCTTGTTCTACTCCCATCATAGAAGATTTGCGATCGTTCCTTTCGTCTTGGCAACCTAACACTTGTCCCATCTACCTATTTCCTAGTCGCCACCGCTGCGCCTTTGCTGTTAATTTCAATCAACCATATTTAACCAAGGTGGGCAAATAATGCCCACCCTAATTCCTACTTCCCTACCGTGAAATACTCATTCTTAGCATACACGCTAATAATGCAGTCTCCCACTTCAAAAAACATCCCCTCTTGCTCATCTTTAGAAAATTGCAAGTTGCCGTATTTAGAATTAATTTCCTCAGCAGTCGCCGCTTTTGCCTCCATTTCATCCGGGATAAGTCCGGTAGAACCGATATAGAAAACCAGCGGTGAAACTTTTTCCCTGTACACTTTTTCAGCATAAGCTTCTAGTTGCTCATTCGCACTAGCTAAAGCCGCTATAAACTCGTCTCGCTTGACATCTTCTTCCTGCCATTTCGCTTGCAAAAGGCGCAGCAAACTATCTGCACCCACTTTGGCTAAAGTAGCGCTAACAATTCCGTTATCCTCCAACCCCAAAAACTCATCGAAAATCAGTTTCATCAAGTCGTCAACTTTTGTGATTTTTGTTCGGGATGACAGCGTTTTGTGTGCGAAGACAACAGGCTCATCTAACGTGATGTCAAATGTCGGTTTTGCTAGCTTTTCGCCCGTGTTTTTGTGGTAAACTTCGTAAAGGCGATCGAGAAATTTGTTGGCAGAGTGCAATTTGCCGAAGTTGAGGATGTTTTTGCTGCCGATGTCGATTTTGTAGCTGACTCGCGAATCTACTGAACCGTTGGCGATCGCACTTTTTAAATCTGTGTATTCCGTCGTCGTCGGAAAGTTGATGTAAAGGCTTTTAGACAGATAATGCTGTTTCAATTCTTCCAATTGTTCCGCAGTGTAAGCCTCGGATTCTTCCTTCAAATGAGCCGAGAGAATGCTAGAGAGAATTTTGATTTCTGCGAGTTCCTCAAACACTCCGTCAAGGCTGCCGTAACGCCCGTCAAAAGGCACGAGTGGCAAAGTTTCTAACTTTATATCGTACTCTGAACGGAAGTCAAATTCTTGCACGGGCGAACCGTCTTTTTCAAGGACACCGCATTTGTTGAGCAAATCAAACACTGGTTTGCTGCTGATTTTGGTTCGCAGCGACTTAATATTAACTTCGCCGTCGCTAACAACGGTATAATTGTTGAAAGTATTGAGGTCTGTAACTAGAATTCCCGCCACTTCTGCGATTAAAGTTTCATCCTCAACTTTTACCAGCTTAGCTTTTCGGGTAATCAGCATATTGATGGTAGCGGTATTTTGATTGATGCCAAATGAACCCATTTGCACGTATTCGCCACCATCTAAGAATTCAGTTTTCAGCCAAGGCTTGACAAGGTTGCCGTTTTCGTCTCGCTTTCCTTCAATTCGCTTCAAACCTTTTCGCTGATAATTTTCTTGCAAGTGTTTCAAGTTGATGATGATGCTGTTGCTGTTTTCCTCCAATATCTTGATTAACTCCAGCAGGGAAATTTTATCGCTGACTTTTACCCGATCGCCAATTTGATGATTTTGCAACACATCAGGCGCAAAAACAGCCTGTTCCAAATCTTCTGTAAACTCCGCTATTTGGGCGTTTGTCAAAGCTTTCGCGTGTTTTTCCGTCAAAGTCGCGTCGAAGGTGCTCGCCAGCGCATACTTCGCCGTATTTAAATTGCCGTCAGCGAGGTTAGCTTTCGCAAAAGCAAACACCGAATCATCAGTTTGAGCAACGGGAACATCTACTTTGTCATACTCTTCTTTGGCGACTTTTTGATATTTGTAAAACATTCCCATATCGTCTGCTTTCAGCCCGCAAATTTTCAGCGTACTCGATGAACCGCTGATTTTCTTGCCGCTTTTAGAAACAAAAACTTGATAATCGTATTCCTTAATTAACGGTTCTTCTAGCGGTGGCGCAACGGAACCGCCTAACAGTTTAGTGCTGTCGTAAAGAGCATCATAAACCATTTTCACTTCGCCAGCGCGGATGCAATTTCCCGATAAGGTGTTGGCAATTTTGGAGAGCAGTTTGAAGTCGGCAGAGGCATAGGATATGGTATTTGCAAACACATCCATGTCTTTGAGTTCTTCGCAAATTTTCCCAATTTTTGCAGCTTCGGAATTAGCACTTGGGTCATTTGCATAACCGTCTGTGTGCAAATTAATTGCTGTCACTTCTCCCGCTTTTACCAGAGATTTAGCGAGCTCCATCGACTGCGATATGCAGGTACAGCCAGCGGTGTGTATTTTTTGAATTGCTTTGATATATTGAGAGTCAAACTTCATCACTTCTTGAATCGGAATTCGCTGGAAGTGACAAATTACATCCCCATTATCAGCATAGGAAATTAAGCTGATTATTAGCTGGTAATTGTTGTATTCGTCTAAGGTCAAAAGCTTGATTAGGGTTTCTTTCAGTGGCTTTAAGTCATAATACATTGAGCCGGAGCGATCGATAATGATGATGCTGTGGGCGACGGATTTTTCTGGGATATCGCCTGGTGTTCTTTCGAGATTTGTGCGATCGACTAAATAAAATGCTTTTTCGTTTCCGGCAAAATTGTAGAGGGTAAATTTGGTGCGAGTATTGGAGGCTGCTTGGCTGCTGGAACTTTTGACCTGAGATGATTGTTTTGCTTGCCGTGCCATCGTTCTCACCCGTGTTGATTGATTCTTCAACACTATCTTGACACGCCCTTTTGTCGGTGTCAAGGCCTGAATCGAAAATTATCTGCTAGGGTGAAGAAGCATTAATATTTCATGATTGTAGAGTGCGTCAAAAACGAAATTTTTGAGTAGACAGTCAAAATATTCTGCCCCTGACGCACCCTACAAATTTAGCAAAGGTAGCCCAAAATAGTAGATGTGTGTTGAGGAGTGTAGTAAATAGAGTTCGCGCATTAAGACCAAAGAAACCCGATTTTTTACCTAATCTGCGGTTAAAAAGAAATATTTTCATAAAAAAACCGGTTTCTGACCGCCCGCGCAAGTCCTAAAATATTTAATCAACCATGCTCAATTTAAACAATCCACTGCTCAAACTTGATCTCAATTTAATCGGATGGGTACCAATCGGATTGATTATCGGCCGCCTGGTACCGCAAAGCTATGCTACATAATTCCAATCTGGATGAGGCTCTTGAATCTTTAATTAAATATTTTTTTAGTTTAATAATTTCCTCGTTTCAGTGATATAAATCACAAACAACGAACCATTTTTGTCGAATTAATTATACTTAATAATCACTAAGGTAGGAACTATATTTGCTTCTGTTAAACTAGAAATAACCCAAACATGAGTAAATGATTACAAAAAGTATGGCTATTCTAAATTTTACATTGACAGGTTATCAAACGCTCGATCGCATTTATGCGGGCACTCGCACCCTAGTTTATCGCGGAATTCGCTTGTGCGACAAACGGCCCGTCGCCATCAAAGTGTTGCATAGCGAGTATCCAAGCTTCAGCGAAATTGTACAATTTCGCAATCAATATACTATTGCCAAAAATCTCAATTTGCCCGGAATTATCCAAACCTACAGCTTGGAAGCCTACCAAAACAGCTATGCGCTGGTAATGGAAAACTTCGGTGGAATCTCTCTAAAACAATGGGTGGAACAAGGGGAAACTCCACCCGATTTAAGCGATTTTTTGCAAATGGCGATCGACATCAGCAACATTTTATATATACTCGGACGTCACCGGATAATTCACAAAGATATTAAACCCGCCAATATTTTAATTAATCCCCAAACCAAACAAGTCAAGCTGATTGACTTTAGTATTGCATCTTTGCTGCCAAGGGAAACTCAAACGCCGATCAATCCTAACGTGCTCGAAGGGACACTCGGCTACTTGTCACCAGAACAAACGGGAAGGATGAATCGCGGCATTGACTACCGTACTGATTTCTATTCTTTGGGCGTGACTTTTTACGAATTGTTGGCGGGACAATTACCGTTTCCATCCCACGATGCGATGGAATTGGTACACTGTCATATTGCCAAGCAACCGCCATCACTACATGAAATCAATCCTCAAATCCCGCTGGTATTCTCGGAGATTGTTAGCAAATTGATGGCGAAAAATGCCGAAGACCGCTATCAGAGTGCTTTGGGGTTGAAATTTGACTTAGAATTGTGTTTGCGTCAACTAGAAGAAAGTGGGAAAATACAAGGTTTTGCGATCGCCCAGAGGGATGTGTGCGATCGGTTTATCATACCCGAAAAACTCTACGGCAGAGAAACCGAAGTAGAAACCCTACTCGAAGCATTTGAGCGCATCAGTAGTGGTACAACTGAAATGATGCTAGTAGCTGGTTTTTCCGGGATTGGAAAAACAGTTGTAGTTAACGAAGTCCACAAACCCATTGTGCGGCAACGGGGTTATTTCATCAAAGGCAAATTTGACCAATTTAACCGCAATATTCCCTTCTTAGCTTTTGTGCAAGCGTTTCGAGATTTAATGGGACAATTGCTCAGCGAAAGTGACGAGAAGTTAGAAAAATGGCAAACTAAAATATTGCAAGCACTGGGCGATAGCGGGCAAGTTATTATTGAAGTAATTCCCGAAATCGAAAAAATTATTGGGCAACAACCACCCGCAGTCGAATTGTCGGGAAATGGGGCCAAAAATCGGTTTAATTTGCTGTTCCAAAACTTTATTCAAGTGTTCACAAAACCCGAACATCCCCTTGTGATATTTTTGGATGACTTGCAGTGGGCAGATTCCGCATCGCTACAGTTAATGCAACTGCTAATGTCCGAATCGGAAAGTGGGTATTTATTAGTAATTGGTGCTTACCGAGATAATGAAGTATCGCCAGCGCATCCGCTAATGCTGACACTGGATGCAGTGGTCAAAGCTGGGGCGACTGTGAATACTATTACTCTGGAACCATTGAGTTCAGAAAGTCTCAATCATTTGGTTGCTGATACGCTAAACTGTACTCCAGATATAGCCAGACTCTTGACGGATTTGGTGGTTCAGAAAACCCAAGGAAATCCATTTTTTGCGACCCAGTTTCTCAAAGCACTGCATCAGGATGGACTGATTGAGTTTGACCTATCTGCTGGATATTGGCAGTGCGATCTTGTGAGAGTGACAGATGCAGCACTGACGGATGATGTACTGGAGTTTATGGCGTTGCAGTTGCAAAAGTTACCTGAAATAACTCAGGATATTTTGAAGTTAGCTGCTTGTATTGGGAATCAGTTTGATTTAAATACATTGGCGCTCGTCTCTGAGCAGCCACAAACAGAGGTGGCAACATCTCTATGGAAAGCTTTGCAGCAAGAATTAATTCTGCCCCAAAGTGAAGTTTATAAGTTTTATGTGGGACAGTCAATTCACGACAAGGAGCAAGATTCGCAGATTGTCAATTATAAATTCCTCCACGATCGCGTCCAACAAGCTGCTTACTCTCTGATTGCTGAAGAGCGCAAGCAAGCAACCCACCTGTCAATGGGGCAGCTATTGTTACGCGATTCTTCCACCAGTGAACGGGAAGAGCGGCTCTTTGAAATTGTTAATCATTTGAATGTCGGCATTGCCTTAATTACGACACCTCATGAGCGGGAAAATCTGGCCCAGTTAAATCTAGCAGCAGGACGAAAAGCTAAAACTGCCACCGCCTATGGAGGGGCGATCGACTATTTAGCAACAGGGATAGAGCTTTTGCCAGAAACTGCATGGGAAAATCGCTATCCCCTGATGCTGGCACTGCATGAAGAAATTGCCGAGGCGAGCTATCTCAACACCGATTTTGAGCAGATGGAACGGTGGGTGAGCGTGGTGTTGCAACAAGCTAAAACGTTGCTAGATACGATCGATGTTCAGCAAACCCGGATTTTGGGAACTAAAGCACAAGGAAATCTTCTGGATTCAATTCAGATTGGGTTACAGGTGTTACGCTCCCTGGGAATTGAATTTCCAGAACAACCTACCCCGGCGGATATCGGACAAGCCTTTGGGGTGACGCGCGAGCTGTGGGCTGACAAGGCACCTCACAGTTTAATAGATTTATCCACCATGAGCGATCCTCAACTTTTGGCGGCGATGGAAATCTTGACGGCTTTGGTGTCTGCTGCCTATATGGCTGCTCCTAACTTAATGCCATTGCTGATTTTCAAGCAAGTTGAATTATCCATCCAATTTGGCAACTGTCCCATTTCTGTATTTGCTTACGGTGATTATGGCATAATTCTGTGTGGCATTATTGACGATATCGAAAATGGTTATGAGTTTGGTGAACTGGCATTAAGCCTCCTGGATCGACTGCAACTGACGCCCTTCAAATGCCGAAGCTGGTATGTGGTTCATACCTACATCAAACATTGGAAAATTACCCTCTCTGAAATCGTTCCTGCCTTGCAAGAAGCCTACCGCAGTGGGATAGAAACCGGAGATATTGAGAGCGTTTGCCTAAGTGCTACATCATACTGTTTTTCCGCTTATTATGCGGCGCAGGAATTAGTCGAACTTGCCCAGACAATGGATGCCTATCGTCAAACCATTCATCAATACAAACACGCAGATTCTTTATACTATCAGGATATTTATCACCAAACTGTACTTAATTTATTGGGGCAGGCTGAGATTCCTTATCTCCTGACTGGGGCAATTTTTAATCAGGAAAAATCGCTCTCTGAACTTCAAGCAGCCAATCAACGCTCCGCATTGTTAATGTGGTACATTAACCAAGCCATTCTTTATTATCTCTTTGGACAGGATGAGAAGGCAACCCAAACCTCCATCCGAACGGGCCAATACCTTGATGGTTGTGTGGCGATGTTCATGGTTCCGCTCTACTCCTTTTTTGATGCGCTAATTCAATTAACTCAGTATGCCGACGCATCTCCAGAAGAACAATCGTCAATTCTTCTCCAAGTGCAACAACATCAAGATAAATTGCACCATTGGGCAACAATGGCTCCCACCAATCATCAGCATCGTTGGGAACTGGTAGAAGCAGAAAAATATCGGGTACTGGGAAAGAAAATTGATGCCATTGAAGCTTACGATCGCGCTATTACAAGTGCCAAAGAAAACAAGTTTATTCAAGATGAAGCACTCAGCAATGAACTCTCAGCCAAATTCTACCTCAACTGGGGTAAAGAAAAAGTGGCCTCTGCTTATATGCAAGAAGCCTACTACTGTTATGCAAAATGGGGGGCAAAAGCTAAAATAGATGACTTAGAAGAACGCTATCCCCAGCTTCTTGTTCCCATATTGCAGGCAAAACAAAACCGTTCTGCGATCGGCGAAACCAGGCGAAAAACCATTAATAAATCCTCAGTTTTACATCAAACCTTCCAAACAACTCAATCTACCAGCAGTATATCCGCAGCCCTTGATTTTGAGACTATTTTCAAAGCATCCCAAGCTCTATCAAGTGAAATAGAATTAGACAAATTGCAAGCGGCACTGATGTCTGTGTTGCTCGAAAATGCCGGAGCCACAAAAGCAGTTCTACTGTTGCTGAAGGAGGGGAATCTCGCAGTCGAAGCTGTCGCCTCTATCAAGAAAAATGTTATCTCAATGTCTGTGCCGCTCTCAGCCAACGCAGAGGTTCCCGCTGCTGCAGTCAACTATGTCAAGCGCACTTTGACAACTGTGGTTTTGGATAATGCAGCAGCACGAAGCGATTTTACGGCAGACCCGTATTTGATGAAAACAAAGCCCAAAAGCTTGCTGTGTGCGCCGATTTTAAATCAGGGTCAATTAATCGGGTTGCTGTATTTAGAAAATAACTTGACAATTGCGGCATTTACTGAAGAACGTACTCAAGTCATCCAACTGTTGTGCGCCCAAGCGGCGATTTCACTCGAAAATGCCCGCTTGTACCAACAATCTCAGGCCTATGCTCAACAATTAGAGCGATCGCTCGATCGGTTGAGTGCATCACAATCTCGGTTGCAAGCATCCCAGCAACGACTCCAGCTATTAGTTGAGCAAACTCCAGTAGCCGTCATAGAGTGGGATATCAATTTTATCGCTACTGACTGGAACCCAGCAGCAGAACGAATCTTTGGCTATACCAAGCAGGAGGCTTTGGGGCATCACTTCACATTTATCGTTCCTGAAGCGATTAAAGCACAACTAGAGGGAGTGAGCGTCAATATTATATCGCAGCAGGGTGGCAATTACAGTATTAATGATAATTTGACAAAGGATGGTAAAACGATTATTTGTGTTTGGTATAACAATCCACTTATGAATGCGGATGGCGAGTTAATAGGAGTTGCTTCACTGGCAGATGATATTACCGATCGTAAAACTGCAGAAATTGCCTTAGAGCAGAAATCCCTTGCCTTAGAAAATGCCTTAAATGAGTTGCAGCAAGCCCAACTCCAAATTATCCAAAGTGAAAAAATGTCTGCCCTAGGTAACTTAATCGCCGGAGTTGCCCACGAAATAAACAATCCCATCGGCTGCATTATTGGCAACGTTGGTGCTGTCCAAGATTCCATCAATGACCTATTTGGGCTAATTGACCTCTACAACGATAAATTCCCTCAACCAGGGACTGAAATTGAAGAGGAATTAGAGACAATTGACCTAGAATATTTACGCTCTGATTTACCCAAATTAATTAGAGCAATGAAAGATGGAGGCGATCGCATCACGTCGATCAGCAAGAGTCTCCGCACTTTCTCCCGTGCCGATAGCGACCACAAACAAAAGTTCAAGCTCCACGAAGGGATTGATAGCACGATCTTGATTTTACGCCATCGCCTCAAGGCCAATGATACTCGTCCAGCGATTGAAGTTGTCACTAACTACGGGAATATTCCGGCGATCGAATGCTTCCCCGGACAATTAAATCAGGTGTTTATGAATATTATGGCTAATGCGATCGATGCGTTGGACGAATCAAATACAGGTCGGAGTTTTGCCGAAATTCAGGCGAATCCTAACTGCATTGCCATTACAACCTCCATCAAAAATAATTTTGTTACAATTACTATTACTGATAACGGTGCGGGAATGAGAGAAGAACTAAAACAGCGGATTTTTGACCATTTGTTCACAACAAAAGCCGTAGGAAAAGGCACTGGGTTAGGATTGGCGATCGCGCGTCAAATCGTGGTGGATAAACACGGCGGTTCAATTCACGTCAATTCAACACCGGGAGCGGGAACAGAATTTATCATCAGCTTACCAACTTAAGTAGAGCGCAACAGTTAATTTTTTTCCAGATATTCAGACTTATTAAGAAACCACACACTAACTTTACATCAACAATAGCCATGAACAACTCCCACAGAAACCACAAAACAAACACAACCAGTCAAATTTTAAACTATCAAATTATCCAAACAATTTATGACGGAAATCGCACCTTAGTTTATCAAGCCATCCGTATCCATGACCAATTACCTGTGGTTATTAAACTGCTGAAAAATCAGTATCCAAGTTTCAGCGAACTCGTGCAATTTCGCAATCAATATACTATTGCCAAAAACCTCAATTTGCCCGAAATCATCCAAACCTACAGCTTGGAAGCCTACCAAAATAGCTATGCGCTGGTAATGGAAAACTTCGGTGGAATATCTCTAAAACAATGGGTGGAACAAGGGGAAACTCCACCCGATTTAAGCGATTTTTTGCAAATGGCGATCGACCTGAGCAATACATTAGATATACTCTACCGCCACCGGATAATTCACAAAGACATTAAACCAGCGAATATTTTAATTAATCCGCAAACAAAACAAGTCAAACTCATTGACTTTAGTATTGCATCTTTGCTGCCAAGGGAAACTCAAACCCTGATGAATCCTAACGTGCTGGAAGGGACACTCGGCTATTTGTCTCCCGAACAAACGGGAAGGATGAATCGGGGGATTGACTACCGGACAGACTTTTACTCTTTGGGCGTGACTTTTTACGGATTGCTGGCGGGACAATTGCCGTTTCAATCCAACGATGCGATGGAATTGGTACACTGCCATATTGCCAAGCAACCGCCATCACTGCATGAAATCAATCCCGAAATCCCGCCGGTACTCTCGGAGATTGTCAGCAAATTAATGGCAAAGAATGCCGAAGACCGCTATCAGAGTGCGTTGGGACTGAAATTCGATTTAGAATTTTGTTTGAAGCAACTTGAAGAAAACGGTAGGATAGAGAGTTTTACGATCGCGCAGAGGGATGTGGGCTATCGCTTCATTATACCAGAAAAACTCTACGGTCGCGAAACCGAAGTGGCCGAATTACTGGCAGCATTCGATCGAGTATCAGGTTTTTCCCAGCAGGCATCAGAAAAGGGTGGAGGCTGTGAGTTAATGTTAGTTGCGGGTTTTTCTGGGATTGGCAAAACTGCAATTGTCAATGAAGTTCACAAACCAATTGCCCGCCAGCGCGGCTATTTCATCAAAGGCAAATTCGACCAATTTAACCGCAACATTCCTTTCTCAGCTTTTGTCCAAGCATTTCGAGATTTAATGGGACAATTGTTGAGCGCCAGTGACCAGCAGTTGAAAAATTGGCAAACTCAAATATTGCAAGCAGTGGGCGATAACGGACAAGTCATTATTGAAGTAATTCCCGAACTAGAAAGAATTATTGGCCCACAACCAGCCGCACTAGAATTATCAGGAACGGCGGCACAAAATCGGTTTGATTTGCTGTTTCAAAATTTTATTCGCGTGTTCACCAAACCAGAACATCCCCTGGTGATGTTTTTGGATGACTTGCAGTGGGCTGATTCCGCCTCGCTGCGGTTAATGCAACTGCTGGTTGCCGAGTCAGCAACTGGCTATTTATTAGTAATTGGTGCCTACCGAGATAATGAAGTATTTGCAGCACATCCGTTGATGCTGACACTGGATGCAATGGCAAAAGCTGGGGCGACGGTGAATACTCTGACGCTGGAACCGTTGAGTTCAGAAAGTCTAAATCATTTGGTTGCTGATACGCTCAATTGCGATCGATCTTGGGCAAGACCTTTGGCTGATTTGGCGGCACAAAAAACCCAAGGAAATCCCTTTTTTGCAACGCAGTTTCTCAAAGCACTGCATCAGGATGGGCTGATTGAGTTTGACCGGGTTGCTGGTTATTGGCAGTGCGATATTGTGCGAGTTCGGGAGGCAGCGCTGACGGATGATGTGGTCGAGTTTATGGCGTTGCAGTTGCAAAAATTGCCGCCAGGGACTCAAAATGTGTTGAAGTTGGCTGCTTGTGTTGGGAATCAGTTTGATTTGGGGACTTTGGCAGTTGTCTCCCAGCAATTGGAAACGGAAACGGCGGCGGATTTGTGGAAGGCTTTGCAAGAGGGGTTAATCCTGCCTGAAAGTGAAGTCTACAAGTTTTATATGGGGCGAGAAAGACGGGAGGAGACCGACAATTCGGAGGTGGTGAATTACAAGTTTTTGCACGATCGCGTTCAGCAAGCTGCCTATTCTTTAATTCCCGAACAAGAGCGATCGCGCCTTCACTATCAGATTGGACAATTGCTGATCCAGCAAATTTCACCCGCAGCTATAGAAGAGCAAATTTTTTCAGTCGTCAATCAGTTGAATTATGGTATTGCGCTGATTGAAGACCAAACAGAACGATCTGAATTGGCGCAACTAAACCTCACGGCTTGCCGCAAAGCCAGAGGCGCTACTGCTTATCAAGCTGCTCGTCAGTATGCTGAGATCGGGCTAAATTTGCTTGGAGAGAGCGCTTGGCAACGACAGTACGAGATGACCTTGAACTTGCACGACATAGCAGCAGAAGTGGCTTCACTTTGTGGGGAATTTGACCAGATGGATCGGTGGATTGACACTGTGATTCATCATACCAGCACTCCCCTAGAGCGAGTGAGCGTTTACATCGTCAAAATTCAGGCATTAACGTCCCAGAACAAGTTTTTAGAAGCAATTGCTATCGGTTTGTTGAGTCTGAAAGAATTAGGAGTTGAATTGCCCGATAGCCCTACATCAGAAGATATTCAGCAAGCAGTGCAGGAAATTAATAGCTCGATCGGCGATCGACCGATTGAAGAGTTATTCGATCTGCCAGCGATGGTGGATGCCCAAAAGCTGGTCGCGATGCAAGTGGCGGCAACTATGGCGTCAGCTTGTTATGCAGTCGGTTCGTCTTTGTTTGCCCTGGTGACTGCCTTACAGGTAAATTTATCTATCCAATATGGCAACAGTCGTACTTCAGCTTATAGCTATAGTTGTTATGGGATTATTCTCAACAACTTTCTACAAGATTTGACGGTAGCCGATCAATTTTGCCGATTAGCTTATCGTCTTGGCAGTAGCACGGATGCCAAAAATATTCGCTCTGCAACTTTTGCTGCGATCGCAGTCTTGTTGTACCATCGCAAATCGCATTTGCGGGAGACCCTCCCCATTCTTCAGGCAGGCTATCAAGCCGGATTAGAAACAGGCAATCTAGAGTTTGTCGGGCATAATGGGCATGGATTTTGTCTAAATTCCTACTGGTGCGGTCAACCTTTGGCAGAACTTGAGCCCCAAATTCGGGCATACCGTCAGCAATTACTCGACCTCAACCAACTAATGACGGCAAATTATTGTTCGATTTATTGGGAAACAACGCTGTTTTTATTGGGTAATCCAAACAAGTTTGAGATTTCCTTTGAACAGGAAGGCTATGAGGAGAAGCTGGTTTCTCAGTCGCTTGCTACTAACGATTTGTACCGACTCTGCATCTTCTATCTGTACAGGGTGACGTTGAGATTCCTGCTTGGAGACATTGCTGGGGCCGACTTAGATGTCGATCGAGCAAGACAGTCTATAGCGGGAAGCGTAGGAACTGCTTCCGAAGCTGGTTTATATTTCTATGACTCACTCATAGCCCTTGCTACTCCTGAGTCCGAGACGGAGTTAGAAACTTCGTTGCAACGAGTTCAGGAAAATCAAAGGAAGTTGCAGCATTGGGCAGAACACGCCCCCATGAATTATTTGCATAAGTGGCAGTTGGTAGAAGCAGAGAAATACCGAGTTGCCAGACAGAGGGCAGAAGCTATTGAAATGTACGATCGCGCCATTTCTGGAGCGAAAGAAAACGAATACATCCAAGAAGAAGCTCTCGCTAACGAACTAGCAGCTAAATTCTACCTCGACTGGGGCAAAGAAAAAGTGGCGCAAGCTTATATGCAAGAAGCCTACTACTGTTATGCTCGCTGGGGTGCGAAAGCCAAAATTGATGACTTAGAAAAACGCTATCCCCAACTTCTTGCTCCCATATTGCAGGCAATAGAAAATCGTTTTGGAATCAGCGAAACCCGCAGCCACACAATCAATAAATCGTCAGTTTTACATCAAACCTGGCACACAACTCTATCTAGCAGTAGCAGTATTTCCGAAGCCCTCGATTTCGCGACAATTCTCAAAGCCTCCCAAACTTTATCGAGTGAAATTAAATTAGAAAAATTGCTAGCTGCACTGATGTGTGTGGTGATGGAAAATGCCGGGGCAAAAAAAGCAGTTCTCCTGTTGCTTAAGGATGGGAATCTCGCGATCGAAGCTGTGGCCTCCTTCCATCAAGATGTCATCTCAATATCTGTACCGCTGTCAGCCAGCGACGAGGTTCCCGCTGCTGTGGTCAACTATGTTAAGCGGACTTGGAAAACTGTAGTTTTGGATAATGCAGCAGTACAAAGCGATTTTATTGCCGATCCGTATTTGATGCAGAAAAAGCCCAAAAGTGTGCTGTGCGCGCCAATTTTAAATCAGGGTAAATTAATTGGCTTGCTATATCTAGAAAATAACTTGACAATTGGTGCATTTACAGAAGATCGCACTGAAGTCATCCAACTTTTGTGCGCCCAAGCGGCTATCTCTCTAGAAAATGCCCGCTTGTACCAACAATCTCAAGTTTATGCACAAGAATTAGAGCGATCGCTCCTCGATTTGCAGCAAGCACAGTTACAAATCGTGCAAAGCGAAAAAATGTCCGCCTTGGGCAATTTAGTAGCGGGAGTTGCCCACGAAATTAATAATCCTGTCGGCTTTATTAACGGCAATATTGAGGAAGCAACAACCACGATCAAAGATGTGATTGGTCACTTAAAATTATATCAAGAAAAACTGCCCAATCCCGGCGAGGAAATCGAAGAAAATGCTGAGGATATTGATTTAGAGTATGCCTTAGAAGATTTGCCAAAGATGCTGTTGTCGATGAAAGTGGGATGCGATCGCATTTGCGGCATTAGCACCAGCCTCCGCACCTTCTCCAGAGCCGATAAAGACTACAAAGTTGCTTTTAATGTCCATGAAGGGATTGAGAGCACGATCTTAATTTTGAAACACCGGCTGAAAGCTAACGAACACCGTCCCGCGATTGAAGTCGTCACAGACTACGGCAATCTCCCCCAAATCGAATGCTTTCCCGGTCAACTAAACCAAGTATTTATGAACTTGCTCGCAAATGCGATCGATGCCCTAGAAGAATCAAACCAAGGACGCAGTTTTGCGGAAATCGAAGCAAATCCCAACAAAATCGCGGTTAGTACCAGTATTTTGGACGATCGGCACATCAAAGTTCAGATTGCCGATAACGGTGCGGGCATGACAGAAGCCGTGAAACAGCGGATTTTTGACCATCTGTTCACAACGAAGGCAGTAGGAAAAGGTACGGGGTTAGGATTGGCGATCGCGCGTCAAATTGTAGTCGAAACCCACGGCGGCATAATTGAGGTGAATTCCCATCAGGGAGAGGGAACTGAATTTGTGATAGTTTTACCTATTAGCGAACAAAAATTGCAGCCCTTCGTCATTTAATAAAATTAGTTTCGTAGCGCGGAATAAAGTCCGCACTACGAACCTATTTGTCGATCGCCCATCAAGACACTCGCACCCATCTCCCGCTCCTTCGCCAGATTGCCAAAATCTCAATTATGCTAACGTAGGCAAGCAGCAATGCCTTGTCATGAAGGCGATTGACATAATTTAAAACAATTTATTGTATTGAGGAGCGGTGTATCCCCTATGGCAAACCTGATCGGCACAGACAGCAACGACTTTATTCTAGGCACTCCGCAGGGCGATCGAATTCGCGCTTTAGATGGCGATGACACGCTCCTGGGTGCGGGAGGAGATGACACCCTAGAGGGGGACGCCGGCAACGACCAACTGCTCGGAGGCGACGGAGGAGATTCGCTGTTTGGGGGCGAAGGAAATGACGAACTCATTGGCAACCAAGGCCGCGATTTTGCTTTAGGCGGAAACGGCGACGACTCAATTCTCGGCGGTTTGGGCAACGACGTCCTCGAAGGCAACGACGGGTTAGACACTGTATTCGGAGATGCCGGCGACGACGTGATTCGCGGCAACGCGGGCTTTGATGTGATTGCCGGCGGTACTGGCAATGACAGCTTGGTGGGGGGTGACGGCGACGATTCGGTGTTCGGGAATGCTGATGAAGATTTTCTCTACGGAGATTCGGGGAATGATTCTCTCAACGGCGGTAGCGGCGGAGATCAACTTTTTGGCGGTGACGGCAACGACTATTTCCTCGGTGCCGACGGCGATGATACTTTGTACGGCAATGACGGCAACGATTCGCTCTTCGGTGACTCCGGCAACGACCAAATATTCGGGGGGAAGGCTGACGATACGGTTTTTGGCGGCAGCGGTTCCGATACGCTTCGCGGCGATTTAGGCGATGACTCGGTAATGGGAGATGAAGGCAACGACTTCGTATTCGGTGGCAAAGGTAATGATGTTCTAGACGGCGGTTTTGGCGATGATTCCTTGGCCGGAGGTCTCGGTGACGATACAATTTTGGGCAGTTTCGGCAATGACAATTTATTTGGGGCAGAGGGTAATGATTCTCTGATCGGAGGTGAGGGTTCGGATACTCTGACTGGCGGCAGCGGCAGCGATGTTTTTGGATTGGGAGCGGGCCCTGGAAGTTTGGTTTTAATTACTGATTACAATGAGGCAGAGGATTTCTTTGGACTGCCGAGCAGTTTATCTTTCAGTCAACTGCAAGTGAGCCAAGGTAACGGCGCAAATCTCCGAGATACTGTAATTACGATTGACGGCAAGCTGTTAGCAATTTTGGTTGACACTCCATCGGCGCTGATTGATGCCAATGATTTTATCTCTGTGAGCGGGACGTTTAGCCCCAGGCCGACTTCGGAGACGACTCCGACTCCGGCGACAACTCCGACTCCGGCGACGACTCCGAC
>NZ_JAUBTX010000023.1:22226-92304 GCF_036705185.1 Microcoleus sp. B4-D4
TCCGGCGACAACTCCGACTCCGGCGACAACTCCGACTCCGGCGACAACTCCGACTCCGGCGACAACTCCGACTCCGGCGACAACTCCGACTCCGGTGACGACTCCGACTCCGGTGACGACTCCGACTGCTTCGAGGATTCCGACTGCGCCGACTATTACGGCGCCTGATTCGATGGTGTCAATTAGTTCGATCGCCCCGACTCCTACTCCCGGGCTGTTGCCAATGCCTGGCCAGACGCAGATTTTTCCTTCGATGCTGCCGAGTCCGACACCCGTACCTCCTACACCTTTCGGGTTCTAGGGGCGCGAGGGCAGCTTAGTTATGAGTTTTGAGTTAATGTCAAACTCACCAACTCAAAACTCATAACTCATAACTGATCGCTCAGGCTATTTAAGGTCTTGCTCAGTCTCGGCCGAGTCGTTTTCATGCTCGGCGGGATCGTATTCTAGGGGAGATAATTGTTTGCTGTACCCCAAGAGCGATCGAAGTTTCATGCGCTGGATGTAAGGCCAGCCGCCATTGGCTTCAATATTCCTGATCAGTTTGTACATTGCTTGGCGGTTGTCGGGAAAAGACGCTTGAAACAAACCGTCCCGAATTTCCTGGTGCGAAGCTTCTAAAGCTCGCAGCAAAGCCAAAAGCAGTACGCTGTCTCCCTGACAACTTTCGGCTAAAGTCCGAATCGCCTGTGTCAACGATTGCAGTTGAGACTGCAACTTTTCTGACTCTAAATTTTTGCCGTTGTCCATACTGCTGCTTCCTTTGAAATCTACAAGGCGTTTTTCCGGGGCCACTGGTGTCAACCGACTAATCGAGCTAGTGGCGATCGGCATTCGGGGCTAGGAGCAACGTAACTTAAGTAGGTTGACCTAAGCAATATTAATTTGCAACTCAAGTCAGGAAAAGAGCACAACCCGTCGTACCATGTGTATTGGGCGACGATCCGAAAATTTTGAGAAATCCTAAGTCAAGGCTTAATTTCACCGCAGTAGCTAGCTCGACTGTTTGAGTCCAACTCGGTGATGGCTTTCGGATGGTTGCACGGGCAGGGCCTGCCCGTGAGCAATTGTATTTTGCTCGAAATAGGGCTTTTTCTTAATATAATCCGATGTTGGAGATTGAGGTTGGCAATGAAATATCGTGCTTTAATTGTTGCACTTTTAGCATTTTGCATGAGTGCGCTGGTTGCTTGTTCTTCGGCTCCTGATACAACGGTGGCGACTACCGAGTTACTCACCTACGACCAGATCAGAGGTACTGGATTGGCAAATAACTGCCCTAGTTTGGCAGAAACTTCTCGCGGATCTATCCCTATTGAAGCGGGCGCAACCTATAAACTGACTGGTATGTGTTTGCAGCCCACAACTTATTTTGTGAAGGAAGAACCAGCAAACAAACGCCAAGAGGCAGAATTTGTGCCTGGTAAAGTGCTGACTCGGTTCACGTCGAGCATTGACCAAGTTCAAGGTACGCTAGATGTTGGTAAGGATGGGACTCTGACTTTTACAGAAGAAGATGGCTTGGACTTTCAAGCAATTACGATTCTGTTACCGGGCGGAGAGCAAGTACCTTTCTTGTTCACTATTAAAGAACTGGTAGCCAGTTCCGAGCCTGGAGTGGTTGCTATCAATACTTCCACCGATTTGCGAGGAAATTTTAACGTTCCTTCTTACCGCAGCGGTACCTTTTTAGACCCTAAAGCTCGCGGGGTAGCCTCTGGTTACGACCATGCTGTAGCGCTTCCGGCTACTGACAACTCCAAACTCAAACGCTCTAATGTGAAGTTGGCTGACACCAACACAAAGGCGGGCAAAATTTCTCTCCAAGTTGCAAAAGTCAACAGCGCCACTGGCGAAATAGGCGGGATTTTTGAAAGCTTGCAGACTTCTGATACTGATTTGGGAGCTAGACCTGCTTTGGATGTGAAAATTCGCGGTTTATTTTACGCTCGCATCGAGCCTTCTGTTTCGTAAAATTGGCTTTTTGGATCGATCCTCTGCGAGGGCTTCGCCAACGAACTAGAGCAGTTTTTTGGCCTCAAGCTACTGCTCGCTCTTCATTAGCCAACAGTCTTTAGCAAGATCACTGAAGACTGTTGACTAATGAATAAATTTATGATTAAACTATAATTGAGTTGCAATTTATTAAGAGAAGATTTTTTATTATTTAAAGTATTGCTTTTAAACCGTTTTTAGCTTATAATGCGGTGTGAAAAAATCCCCGTTAAATTTGAATTCCTACCTTGGGATAATCAGTTCAAATCCCTGCGCCTTCCCAAAATTAAACTCGCGTGTTCGCTGTCACAACGATTAGGTGCTAGGATTACACCACCTATAAATATTTTTTGTTAAGCTAGATTGGAAACTAGATATAAAGCAACATCAGTCCTCTGCTCTACCAACCCTTATGCCGCCATGTCTACCACAGCCCCGAACGAGCTAAAAAACGAAAATTTTCAATTGTTGCGCGAGTACCAAGATTCTGGCTCGAATGAAGTCCGCAATCAGTTAGTTCAACTGAATATTGGACTGGTGAGAAAAGAAGTTTACCACTGGCTAAACCAGTGCGGTGAAAGCTACGACGATTTGCAGCAAGTCGGGTGTATAGGGTTGATTAGGGCGATCGAGCGATTCGATCTGTCGAGGGGACACGCTTTTAGTTCCTTTGCAATTCCCTACATTCGGGGCGAAATTCAACACTACTTGCGAGACAAAAGCCCTTCGGTGCGATTTCCCCGCCACTGGCAGTCCCTGGAACGCAAGTCTGTCGCAGCAATCAAGGATTTGCAGGTGCAGTTCAACCGCAAACCTACGGATGCAGAAGTAGCCGCAGTGCTTGAGGTTTCTGTTGAAGAATGGCGAGAAATTAAGTTAGCCCACCTCAACCGATCGCCTCTCAGTTTGGACGCGCCGATGCAGGATGAAGATGAGGGTGCGACAAGTCTGGGCGAATTGATGCCCGATAGCAAGTATCGGAGTTTTCAGTTGGCCCAAGAGGATCGAATTCGCGTACAGCAAGCTTTGGCGATGTTGGAACAACGGACTCGCGAGATATTGGAGTTTGTTTTTCTCTACGATTTGACTCAGAAGGAAACCGCCGAACGCTTGGGTATCAGTGCGGTAACAGTTTCTCGGCGAGTTAAGAAAGGACTCGATTTGCTCAAGGAAATTATGACGAAGCAGCTTTAGTCAGTAGTCAGTAGTCAGTAGTCAGTAGTCAGTAGTCAGTTGTCAGTTGTCAGTTGTCAGTAGTCAGTTGTCAGTAGTCAGTAGTCAGTTCTCAGTAGTCAGTTGTCAGTTCTCAGTTCTCAGTTCTCAGTTGTCATTAGTTATTGGTTATTAGTTATTGGTTATTAGTTATTGGTTATTAGTTATTGGTTATTGGTTATTAGTTATTGGTTATTAGTTATTGGTTACTTGCTACGAATTCCCAATTTTCAATTCTCAATTCCCAATAACAACTAACAACTAACAACTAACAACTAACAACTAACAGCTAACAGCTAACAGTCAACAGTCAACAGTCAACAGTCATTAGTAGCAAATGACTAATGACTAATGACTAATGACTAATTTTTAGATGCTTCCGACAAATTTATCGAGCCTTTCTACAGCTTTTTTAATTGTGTCTAAATCGGTGGCGTAAGATAAACGAATGTGGTCGTCTGCACCAAATGCAATCCCAGGAATAACTGCTACTTGTTGCTGTTCTAGGAAAGCGTCGGAAAATTCTAGAGAAGTCATTCCCGTTTTGCTGATGTTGACAAACATATAGAAAGCACCGTCTGGTTTGATGCAGCTAATTCCGGGGATGGCATCGAGCAATTCAAATATTACTTTACGCCGATCGGCAAAAGCTAGTCGCATTTTTTCGACAGACTCTTGGCTGCTTTCCAAAGCTGCGATCGCGCCGTACTGTGCAAAGGTACACACGTTTGAGGTACTGTGACCTTGAATGGTACTCGCGGCCTTGATTAGTTGGACCGGCCCGGCTAAATAGCCAATGCGCCAGCCTGTCATCGAGTAAGCTTTGGCAAAGCCGCTGCTAATCAGGGTGCGATCGAAGATTTCTTTGCCCAGGGAACCGATGCTGACGTGTTGAGCGCCGTCATATATAATTTTTTCGTAAATCTCGTCAGAAACGACTAAAATATCTCGATCGACTATCACCTCGGCCAGCGCTTGGATTTCGGCTCGGGTGTACACCATTCCTGTCGGGTTAGAAGGCGAATTGAGGACAAATAACTTGGTTTTGGGAGTAATCGCTTGGCTGAGTTGTTCCGGTGTAATTTTATATCCTGTAGAAGCATCAGTCCGTACAATTACTGGCTTGCCGCTGGCTAGTTTCACCATTTCTGGGTAGCTCAGCCAGTAGGGAGCCGGAATAATTACCTCATCTCCGGGCTCGATCAAAGCCATCATCAGATTGTAGAGGGAATGCTTGCCGCCGTTGGTGACAATGATATTTTCCGGTTGATAGTTGAGATTGTTGTCGGATTGGAGCTTGCGGGCGATCGCAGCTTTTAACTGCGGTTCCCCAGCCACAGGGCCGTACTTAGTCTTCCCCGCGTCTAAAGCTTGTTTTGCCGCTGCTTTAATGTGTTCGGGGGTATCAAAGTCTGGTTCTCCCGTACTCAAACTACAGACATCAATCCCTTCGGCCTTCATGGCTTTAGCCTTAGCTGCGATCGCCAAGGTTATAGAAGGAGAAACCTCACCCACTCGTGCTGCCAACTTAATCATTGGATTTTAGATATTAGATTTTTGACTTTAGATCATAGGGCGACAAATCGTGATATTCAACCCTGTTGTTAGGGAATTATGACATTTGTTTACATAGTACGCAAAGGATTAAGCAATTTAAAAATAAAAATTAAAGAAGCTCTTAGTTTTAATTTTTATTTTTAAATTTTTAAATTTTCACGTTATTATTGTACCATTTTTGATGCCTCGTTACCTTCAACCCGGATCTGCAAGCTTATGGATCTCAAATCTCTGATTCGCGACATTCCTGATTTCCCGAAGCCGGGAATTCTGTTTCGAGACATTACAACTTTGCTGTCCAACCCGCAAGGCCTCAGCTACACCATTGACAGCTTAGCCGAAAAATGCTCTGCAATGTCTGCTGACTATGTGGTGGGCATGGAATCGCGGGGCTTCATCTTTGGCGCGCCCTTGGCTTATAAAATGGGAATAGGCTTTATTCCTGTCCGCAAGCCGGGGAAACTGCCAGGAGAAGTTTATTCTGCTGAGTACGAGTTGGAGTATGGTGTCGATCGACTGGAGATGCACCGAAACGCGATGAAATCCGGCAGCCGGGTGCTGGTTGTGGACGATTTAATCGCCACTGGCGGAACGGCGGTAGCAACGGCTCAGTTGTTGCAGCAAGCAAGCTGCGAGCTTATCGGTTTTGCTTTTGTCATTGAATTGCAGGCTTTGGGTGGCAGGCAGAAATTGCCTGATGTGCCAATTGTTACCTTAGTTGAGTATTAGTCAGTTAACTGTTAACTGTTGACTGTTGACTGTTGACTGTTGACCAATAATATCCTTGACCTTTGCATCGGAATCATTCATCTCTCTCTTTTCTTTCTCTGCGATCTCTGCGATCTCTGCGGTTAAATCATTCCGATGCAACTGGAATTAATATCATTCACAAATCTAAAATCTAAAATCTAAAATCTAAAATCCTATGACTTCTATTAAATCTAATCGAAAGTTGCGAATGTTGAATTCTGTGTTGGGTAGCGAGACATTTACTTATGTAATCAAGCGACTGTTGCAGGCACTTTTAACCTTATTTTTAGCATCGGCTCTTTGTTTTGCAATTATTGAGTTGGCACCAGGAAATTACTTAGATACTTTGAGCCAAAATCCCAAGATTTCGCCGGAGACACTCAAGCAACTCGAACAGCAGTTCGGCTTGGATAAACCAGCGATTGTGCAGTATTGGCTGTGGTTGCAACAAATTGTAACGCGGGGGAATTTTGGCACGAGTTTTGTGTATCAGCGATCCGTAGCGTCGCTGCTGTGGGAACGGGTGCCGGCGACGCTGTTGATGGCGATCGCCTCTTTGATTGTAACTTGGGCGATCGCGCTTCCTTTGGGAATAGTCGCCGCCGTCAATCAAAACCGCACAGTCGATCGAGTTTTGCAAGTAGTCAGCTACACCGGCCAGGGATTTCCCAGCTTTATCACAGCCTTGCTGCTGCTATTTTTTGCTCAAAATACTTCCCCTCTTTTCCCCGTCGGAGGAATGACCAGCATCGACCATGCAGACTTACCTTGGTGGGGTCAAATCCTCGATTACTGCTGGCACTTAATTTTGCCAACAGTCGCCCTCAGCGTTACTGGTTTTGCAGGCTTACAAAGATTGATGCGCGGACAATTATTGGACGTACTGCGTCAAGATTACATCCGCACCGCAAAGGCCAAAGGTTTGCCCGACAATCGAGTAATTTACGTTCACGCTTTACGGAATGCGATTAATCCGTTAGTCACGCTATTGGGTTTTGAGTTTGCTAGTTTGTTAAGCGGTGCATTTATTGCTGAATTTTTCTTTAATTGGCCTGGTTTGGGAAAGCTGACTTTGGAATCTGTGACTAATCAAGATTTGTACTTAGTCATGGCAAGTTTGATGATGGGCGCGACCATGTTGATTGTGGGGAATTTGTTGGCGGATTTACTACTCAAAGCAGTTGACCCTAGAATTAAACTGGAAAATCTTAAATAGAAGACTTAATTCAGTAACAAAAAGTACACAATGGCGATTTGTAACAGTCAACAGTCAAAAGTTAACAGTCAACAGTCAACAGTATTCCCATTACCCATCTCGGAGTGTTTTATGTCAGAAAAACAACCAAACGAACCAATGAGTTTTAGCCGCTTTGCCGACTGGTGCAGGCATATTGACAGCCTTTCAGAAGGGGCAAGGCACACAGTTAAAGAGTTGTTAGAAATGGCTGGCACTGATGACCCTGAAGCAGCGGAGCAGATACTTTCAAGGATGACAACACTGTATCTCTACGGCCATTATGAAGATATTACCGACATCAGCCCCCTCGGCTCGCTCACCAATCTGACAACACTCGATCTCGGCTACAATCAAATTACCGACATCAGCGCCTTGCGATCGCTCACCAATCTGACAACACTCGATCTCAGTACCAATGAAATTACCGATGTCAGCGCCTTGCGATCGCTCACCAATCTGACAGAACTCAATCTCTACGAGAATAGAATTACCGATATCAGCGCCTTGCGATCGCTCACCAATCTGACACAACTGAATCTCGTGGATAATCAAATTACCGATCTGTGCGTGTCAGGCGAAGTCGCACAGAAATGTCTTACTCTCTCGACTAGACCAATTGATGCTCAAAAAGCCACAGAAGCCATCAAAGTTGTCTATGCCGCTATTGGCCTAGAAGAACCCTCCGTTATTATTTGCAGCAGTCCCCGCGACGTTTGTCCCCAAATCTTCAACAGGCTCAAACGCGAGCATTCACAAAACTGCTCAGACGAATACAGCAATAGATTGGGGGAAAATTTAAACCAGATATGGATATCCCCTATGGAAGAATTGGCAATTTCGTGCCTGTGGGACGATGAGATCTGTGACATCACGATCGAGCCCGAAGCAGACAGCACACTGAGTTCGTTAATGAACGAATTGGTTGACAGCTATGTGCGATCGGAACGAACGATATGGA
Source organism: Microcoleus sp. B4-D4 (assembly GCF_036705185.1). Classification (NCBI taxonomy): domain Bacteria; kingdom Bacillati; phylum Cyanobacteriota; class Cyanophyceae; order Oscillatoriales; family Microcoleaceae; genus Microcoleus; species Microcoleus sp. B4-D4. The sequence continues at coordinate 29,936 of NZ_JAUBTX010000023.1, forward strand.
AGGTTTTTTTCAAAGATTTGTTCTACCTTTATTACCCTCAAACCTCCACGACTTTGTTTAAAGAAATCTATTTAACCCAATTGTATATATCTTCAGGCGCCAATCTTTCCCAAAAGGCACAAGAAATACATCACTACCAAAAGCTGCTTTTCGAGCATTGCGGTTGGATATTTCCCTTTGAAAAGATTTGCGCGGTGTGCGATCGCCCCCGCCACCTGCGCTTTGACAGTCAAAACCGCCTGCACGCGGAAGGAGAACCTGCGATCGAGTTTGCGGATGGATGGAATTTTTACTATTATCACGGTGTCAGATTGCCTGAAGAATATGGCAAATTTCACCCAAATAAATGGGAAGCCCAATGGCTTTTAACAGAAGAGAATGCCGAACTTCGGCGAGTGTTAATTCAAGGAATTGGTTACGATCGCCTTTGTCAAGAATTAGAAGCAAAACAAATAGATAGTTGGCAGGAATATGCACTATTACAAATAGATAATGCCGATGTCGAGCCGATTTGTTTGTTAAAAATGACTTGTCCGAGTACGGGATTCATTCACGCTTTGAGAGTCCCACCTAACCTGAGATCAGCTAGGAAGGCAATTCGCTGGGTAAATTGGGATATCGATCCAAAGAAATTTTCCGTGCAGACTTGATCGAGTTGCGGCGATCGAGTTCTGCAAGTAGTCAGCTACAGGGGACAAGGATTTCCGATCTCGATCGCACCGTTGCTGCTGCTATCAAGCTAGGAATACTTCGCCTCTGTTTCCCGTCGGAGTAATGACTTGTATCGATCGCGCACACTTACCGAATGTGGGGTCAAATCCTCGATTACGGCTGGCACTTAATTTTGCCAACAGTCGCTTTGAGCCTTACTGGTTTTGCTTTCCGGCAAAGATTGAGGCGCCGACAATTGTGGGACGTGCTGCGTCAAGATTAGATCCGAACAGCACGGGAAAGCCGGTTTGCGGGACGATCGAGTAATTTACATTCATGCTTTGCGGAATGCTGTTAATCCGTTGGTTACGCTATTGGGTTTTGAGGCAAGCTAGTTTGTTGAGCGGTGGGTTTATTGCCGAATATTTCTTTAATTGGTCGGGTTTGGGAAAGCTGACGAGGCGAGGCCGTGACAAATTTTAATTTGTATTTAGTAATGGCGAGTTTGATGATGGGTGCTACCATGTTGATTGTTGGGAATTTGTGGGCGGATTTGCTGCTGAAAGCTGTCGATCCGAGGATTAAGCTGGAAGATTTAAGATAGTAGACTTAACTAAGTAATATGAGGTACGCAAGGGCGATTTGTAATAGTCAACAGTCAACAGTCAACAGTCAACATTATTCCCATTATCCATGCCCCATGCCCCATGCCCAATTACCCATCTCGGAGTGTTTTATGTCAAAAAAAAAACGAAACGAGTTAATGCGTTTTAGCAGCTTTGCCGGCTGGTGCAGGCATATTGACACTCTTTCAGAATCGGCAAGGCACACAGTTAAAGTGCTGTTAAAAAAGGCTGGCACTGATCACGTGCAAGCAGCCCAGCAGATACTTTCAAGCATGACAGAACTGGATCTCTGGGGCGCTCAAATTACCGACTTCAGCATCCTCGGCTCGCTTACCAATCTGACAAGACTGAATCTGTGTCAAAATGGACTTACCGATATCAGCTTCCTCGGCTCGCTCACCAATCTGACAACACTGAATCTTTACCGCAATGGAATTACCGATATCAGCTTCCTCGGCTCGCTCACCAATCTGACAAAACTGTATCTCTACGAAAATCAAATTACCGACTTCAGCATCCTCGGCTCGCTCACCAATCTGACAACACTGAATCTGGGCAACAATAGAATTACCGATATCAGCTTCCTCGGCTCGCTCACCAATCTGACAACACTCGATCTCAACAGCAATCAAATTACCGACATCAGCTTCCTCGGCTCGCTCACCAATCTGACCACACTGGATCTCGACAGCAATCAAATTACCGACATCAGCTTCCTCGGCTCGCTCACCAATCTGACAGAACTGATTCTCTACAACAATGAAATTACCGATATCAGCTTCCTCGGCTCGCTCACCAATCTGACAGAACTGATTCTCTACAACAATGAAATTACCGATATCAGCGCCTTGCGATCACTCACCAATCTGACAACACTGTATCTCGACAACAATCAAATTACTGCTCTGTGCGTGTTAGGCGAACTCGCAGAGCAACGTCTTACTCTCTCGACTAAGCCAATTGATGCTCAAAAAGCTACAGAAGCCATCAAAGTTGCCTATGCTGCTATTGGGCTAGAACAACCCGAAGTTATTATTTGCAGCAGTCCCCGCGACGCTTTTCTCCAAATCTTCAACCCCAAAGGCGACCATTCACCAAACTGGTCAAACGAAGGGCCTTGGAATAGATTGGGGAAAAAGCTAGACGGGAAATGGGTGCCCATGTCCCCATCGATTGTGAGAGAATTTACAAGTCCGGCGGTGTGGGGGTATGAGCTCGATTGCATGACGATCGATCCCGAAGCAGACAGCACACTGAGTTCGCTAATGTACGAAGTGCTTGACGAATATGAGCGATCGGAACGAATGATGGGGAATGTTTTTCCCGATCATTTGTTCGACCTCCCATCCCATGAAAACCCCACGACTTTGTTTAAAGAAATCTATTTGACTGAATGGTATATCTCTTCATTAGGCGTCAATATTTCCCAAAAGGCACAAGAAATACTTCGCTGCCAAAAGCTGCTTTTCGAGCATTGCGGTTTTATATTTCCCTTTGAAAAGATTTGCGCGGTGTGCGATCGCCCCCGCCATCTGCGCTTTGACAGTCAAAACCGCTTGCACGCTGAAGCAGAACCTGCGATCGAGTTTGCGGATGGATGGAATTTTTACTATTATCACGGCGTCAGATTGCCTGAAGAATACGGCAAAGTCCACCCAAATCAATGGCAATCACAATGGCTTTTAACAGAAGAGAATGCCGAACTTCGGCGAGTGTTAATTGAAGGAATTGGTTACGAGCGCATTTGTCAAGAGTTGTCAGCAGAACAAATAGATAGTTGGCAGGAATATGCACTATTAAAAATAGATAACGCCGATGTCGAGCCGATTTGTTTGTTAAAAATGACTTGTCCGAGTACGGGATTCATTCACGCTTTGAGAGTGCCGCCTAACCTGACATCAGCGAGGGAGGCAATTCGCTGGGTAAATTGGGATATTGATGCAGAGGAATTTTCCGTGCAGACTTGATCTAGTTGCGGCGGCAGTATATAATTAAATCAAATTTGATTAGCAGTCGCAATGTGTGCTTGCGTAAGTCCTGAGCAAGAAGGAAGAAAGAAGAAGCGAAAAAACTGCTTTTTTGCGTTTGCAGGCAAAACTCTTTGGTGTCAACTTAATGTGAAACCCCGATTGCGGTATGGGGTTTAAACCCTTGCAGGAAACCTTAACTCCTCTTCAGACGACTGTTCCACTTATTATGCCAATTCCGCATTTATAATTCACTTTATATTGAGCGATGGTTGTCGCCACTACACACAAAAAGCCCGCCTTCGGAGGCTTTAAGATTAAAGTTGCAAAATAATTTCTGACTGTACAGATCCAAAATTATAGAGTCAGCGTATATTACTAATGAACGCAGTACAAAATTTCATAGGTTCGCATCGCTAAAAAGTTGAGCTTGCCTGTTTGCAGTTGAGCTGCGATCGCGCGCCAGCTACACAGCCAACTATAAAATACGGCTAAGTGATCTGTATTTAGGAGTGAGTTTATTTGAATCTGGGGGCGGGTTTATATATCATTTTACCTGCGTGTAATACTTTTATGGCAGCCCACACAGCCGAAAATAAGAAAAACTATCCTAAAAGTGCGAATTTGTGATATGTTAAAATGAAAAAACCGCCGCTTTTAGGCAACGGAAGTATCAAAATTAGAGGGTGATTACAGCATGGCAGAAATAAGAGACACCGCACAAGCAAACTTGCTAGCCGGAACTCCAGAAGATGACCTAATTTTTGGTTTAATGGGAAATGACACCATTGCGGGAAACTCGGGAAATGACAGCATTTTTGGAGGAAAGCAAAGCGATTCCATTGAGGGAAATTCTGGCAATGATTCGATTTTTGGAGATTTAGATAACGATACTATTAACGGCGGTGAAGGTAGCGATTTTTTAGTTGGCGGAAAAGGTAGCGATTTCATCTCAGGAAACTCCGGCAATGATATTTTGTCGGGCGATCGCGGTACTGATATCCTAAGCGGCGGCGAGGGGGCAGACGTATTTGTTTTGAGGCGCTACGCTGATGCCGATCCTTTTCGTACCAGCGGCGGTGTAAGTTTGGGCGATGCTGACGCGATCGCAGATTTTGCACCGGGTACAGATTTAATCGGTTTGGGAGAAGGTGTCAGTTTTAGCGACTTGAATATTCTGGAAGCTGGAAACAATACTGTTATTCAAGACCGGGTGACTGGAGAATTTTTTGCGGTTCTCCAAGGTGTTAATCGAAACTCGATCGGCCCGGCAAATTTCACTAATAATATTAGCAGCATTGTTCCCACTCTCCCGCCTCCACCGCGGACAACCGCTTATGCTTTAACTTCTACTAATCGGATTGTGGGTTTTAGTCTTTCCAATCCGGGAAGTGTCATCTCAGATTTGCCCGTGACTGGATTGCCAGCGGGAGAAAGTTTGCTGGGAATTGATTATCGACCCGCTAACGGCGTACTTTACGGTGTAAGTTCTACCAATCGCTTGTATACTGTCAATCCCAGAACGGGAGAAGCAAGTCAAGTCGGTAGCGGGCAATTTCCTGTTAGTTTGACTCCGGGGGCTGCGGGTTTTGATTTCAATCCGACGGTGGATCGCATTCGGTTTCTCAATCAAGCCAGTCAAAACGCCCGCCTCAATCCGAATACGGCGGGAATTGTGGATTTTGACACGCAGGCGGGGGGACTTCAACTCGACGGGAATTTGGCTTATGCTGCGGGCGATCGCAATTTCGGAAGTTCTCCGGGGGTGGCTGGGGCTGCCTATACTAACAATTTGGCCGGGGTAACTTCGACAACTTTGTTTGCAATCGACAGCAATTTAGACGTTTTGGTGCGACAAGATCCGCCGAATAATGGAGTGTTGAATACGATCGGATCTTTGGGAGTTGATGCTACTAGCATTCTCGGCTTTGATATCAGAACTATCGGCGGCCGCGATGTCGCGGTGGCTGCGCTGCAAGTTGGGGGCGTTTCCGGTTTGTACAATATCAATTTGACAACCGGTCAAGCTTCCTTCGCGGGCCAAATTGCCGACGGAAGACAGATTAACGGTTTGGCTTTGCCTTTGCCTACAGCTTACGCTTTGACTGTCAGAAATGGCGCTGAAGCAATTGTCGGTTTTAACGAGGCGGCACCGCAGGCAATTCTGGGCGACGCAACAGTTACGGGTTTGCAGCCTGGAGAAAGTTTGCTGGGAATTGATTTTCGCCCCGCTAACGGCCAACTTTTCGGTGTGGGTTCTAGCAATCGCTTGTACGCCATCGATCCTGTGACTGGGGCTGCAAGTCAAGTCGGGACTGGGCAATTTCCTGTTGGTGTGACTCCGGGGGCTGCGGGTTTTGATTTCAATCCGACGGTGGATCGCATTCGGTTTGTCAATCAAGCTGGTCAAAATGCCCGCCTCAACCCGGATACGGGGGCAGTTGTGGATACTGACACGCTGACGGGGGGAATTCAACTCGACGGGAATTTGGCTTATGCTGCGGGCGATCGCAATTTTGGAAATTCTCCGGGGGTGGCGTCTGCTGCTTATGTGAATAACTTGCCGGGGGTAAATTCGACAACTTTGTTTGCCATCGACAGCAATTTAGACGTTTTGGTGCGGCAAGATCCGCCGAATAATGGAGTGTTGAATACGATCGGCTCTTTGGGAGTTGATGCTGGTACCGTCCTCGGCTTTGATGTCAGGAGTGTTGGCGGTAACGAAACGGCTTTGGCTGCGATCGAGGTTGGGGGAGTTTCGAGCCTGTACAATATTAATTTGACGACCGGTCAAGCTTCGATCGTCGGTCCAATTGGCGACGGCAGGGGATTTAAAGGTTTGGCGCTGACTTTGATTTAAATAGGGGAAGGAAGAAGGAAGAAGGAAGAAGGAAGAAGGAAAAAGGAAGAGAATTCCTGATTCCCAATTCCCGATTCCCGATTCCCAATTTGAGTTAATCTATTATTTTGACAACAAAGATAAGATGTTATCTCAAGTTTTTTACCTGCTACGTTCCCGCAGTGACGGCAAATATCTATCCGCCAATCCTAATCCTGATTCGGTAGTTAGTTACTTGTTAATGTTTCGCGAAGACTATGACGCTTTGAGCTATCTCAACACCCATGCTGCTGATGTTGCCGATCGATTCGGAGTAGAATCAATTTCTGGTTCTCAGGTAAAAAAGCTGCTGGAACGTTGGAGCTTTAAGGGTGTGGGGATTGTTCAAGACCCGCTGTTACCGAATATTGAGTTTTTATTGACAAATAATTGACAATTGACAACTTTTGCGCTTCGCCCGGTTTCTGGCAGAAATCGGGTTTTTTGATTGAGTTTTGGGGCACTCTTAGTTTGCCGGCGCACGGATGAGCAGGAACCGGGTTTCTTTGACACTGCGTAAGTCTTGGATCTGACAAAGCCCAAAACACCCTATTTAGTGCAATTCGTCCAATATATTAACGTTTAACTCTCAATCTGAATCCTATTGTATATTCATAGTCTGTTGATATATTCCGCGTCAGTACATAAATTATGGTTCCAAAATTAGAGCGATCGAGTGTCAGCGAAAAACGCAACCAGTCCGATTTTCCCGAAACAGTACCCACAGCAAATCCAATATTTTTCAGGACGTACAGCCGCCGTACCGAGACAGGGCGGGAGACTTGGGCCCAAGTGTGCGATCGAACCGTCAAGGGCTTAGAATCGCTAGGAAACCTCACTGCTGAAGAAACAGAGCTCCTACACCGGATGCAAAACCAGCTCAAAACCCTCGCTTCCGGGCGCTGGCTGTGGGTAGGCGGCAGCAAATGGATAGAACAACCCGAAAACTTTTCCGGCGCCTATAATTGTTCCTCAACCAATATTATCGACTGGCGCGCCTTTGGCTTGTTAATGGATTTGGCAATGATGGGCTGCGGCACCGGTGCAGTTTTGGAACCCAAATATATCAACCAATTGCCGCCAATCCGCAACCGCTTAACCGTGACAATGCAAGGCGAAATCGGCTCTACACCCGCCCAGTCGCGCCGCCAAGCAACCGAAGTAAAAATAGACAAAAAAACCGCCACTATCCATGTCGGAGATTCTCGCCAAGGTTGGGTGCAATCCTATCAAACTTTACTGGAATTATCCACAGATGAAAGATTTGCAGGCGAAGTTCAAGTTTACATCGATTTGAGCGACGTTCGCCCGGTAGGAGAACCTTTAAAAGGTTTTGGCGGAGTCGCAAATCCGGTGAAATTGCCCGACCTTTATCAGCGCTGCGCGGCAATTTTGAATAAAGCTCAAGGGCGGCAATTAAATTCAGTTGAATGCTGCGTATTGATTGATGAAGCAGCGGTCACAATTGTTGCTGGAAATATTAGGCGCAGCGCGGGAATTCGTCAGTTTTCTTTTGACGACGAACTGGGGGCAAATGCTAAAAATAACCTGTGGCAACAAGATGATAAAGGCAACTGGAGAATAGATCCAGAACGCGATGCTTTGAGAATGGCAAATCATACCCGCGTTTTCCATTCCAAGCCTACATTAGAAGAATGTATTGATGCTGTCAGAAAACAGTATTATTCTGGTGAAGGTGCAATTCAATGGGCTGGTGAAGCTGTAGCTAGAGCTAACGTCGATTTACTTTCAACACCGAGTCTTAAAAATCAGTTCTTGAAAGCTTACGACGAAGGAAAAGCTAAACAGTGGTTGCAGGAACGCTATCCTGACATGACTGCGGAAGAATTAGAGCATCGATCAGTTCGTTTGGGCTTAAACCCGTGTGGTAAGTAATTTTGCCTCACGTTAAAAACCTCGCAAATTCGGAGAAGACTGAGATGTTAATTCCGAGGTAAGTAAGGGAATTAAAAATCCTTTACCACCGTAGAGCGTACCGGGTGAACCTTCTTGATTGAAGAATATAATCCTGGCAAGAGTGCGGGGCATTTATAACTAAAGTAAATGAAAAAGTACGCCGAGCTACAGGTAAAATGGAATCTGTAGAACTAGAGGATAAAAAGCCTTTAGGATAACAAAACTGGAAATCATTGGATCTAACTTCCACTGTAATCTGGGGGAGGTTCACCTCAATCAAATCGATCCTTACAACTTCAAAGAACAAGAGGAAGCTTTCAGGGCAGCAGGTTTATCTGTAGCGGTACTTCTCAATCACAAATTTCTCGAACCTCGCTATCAATACAGCCGCGAATTAGACCCGATTGTCGGCGTATCTTTCACGGGATTGTTCGATTTCTTCGTTCATGCTTTTGGCGTTGAGTGGCTGCGCTGGTGGGTGGAAGGCCGCCCGCAAACTCCGCAAGGAATTGCTTTTAAACAGCGGGAAGAAGAGTATTTGACTGGTTGGCGGGAGATTGTCGATCGCGTAGTATGGGATTATTGCGATCGCCATTCCTTGAAACGCCCAAATCGCTGCACAACGGTTCAACCATCGGGGACAAAATCTCTGCTGACAGGTGCTTCTCCCGGCTGGCATCCACCGAAAGCCCAGCGTTTTATTCGCCGAATCACTTTCGGCAAAAACGACCCCGTAGCCCTCGCCTGCATAGACTACGGATACAACGTGATTCCGTCTCAATCTGACAAAGATGAAAACGGCAATTTGCTGAACAATCCCTTCGACGAACGCTGCACGGAATGGCTGGTAGAAATACCCGTTGCGGTAAGTTGGGCTGATTTACCCGGTGCCGATCAAATTGACATTAACAAATTCTCAGCGGCGGCACAAATGGACTTTTATATGCAGGTACAAAAGTTCTATGTTAGACATAACACTTCGGCCACCATTGAATTGCGGGAAAATGAAGTTGAAAGTTTGGGCACTCGGATTTACGAAGCCATTCGCGACGACGAAGGCTACATTTCCGCAGCGCTTTTAGCTCGGTTTGATGCTCTTGAAACTTTCCCACGTTTGCCATTTGAACCGATAAACAAGGAAACTTACACCAAAATGGTGGAAGAGAGTTTAGCGCGCCGCGAAATTGATGTTTTTCACGCGGCTTTGAGCCGTTATGACTTAGGTGAAATGATGGATTCGGGGCCGGCGGGCTGCGATTCAGATAAGTGTTTGATGCCGGAGACTAAGGCTATGTAATAGCCTTGAACGAAATCCCCCATTTGGGGGATTTTTTTTGATTATTTTCAGGAAATAGGCGGTTGAAACTGCCGCATAATCGAGGGGGTAGCTAAAAATGCTATCATTTGACAATCAGAGATTAAAGTTGTGCTGAATTAAAATGCAGAGGCTTTAGTGCAATGTCAGACCATCAAAATGAACCTAGAGAATACGATGCCGTTCTCGGCGGTCAAAGTTCAATTCCTGTCAATGCTGCGATACTCGGAGGCATCCCAGGCGTTAAAAGCCGCTTAGCTTCGCCCGCTGTCGAAGTTAGAATCACCGCACTCTCCGAAGCGCTGAAATATGGAGAAGCAGGCTTAGATTTGATAATTCAAGCATTGGGGGATGAGTCAATGCAGGTAAAAATAGCTGCCTATTCACTGCTGAAAGAGAGGGATGAGCCGAAGCTAAAAGAAGATTTACGTAACTATTCTTCTATATTTGAATTTGATGTCATCACAGTCGATTCGTCGGGAAAAGAAAACAGTCGCAGTAAGTCCTTTTCTCTGTTCTTCCCTGAAGACTTAGGTAACGGAATTGTACTCGAAATGGTTTACATTCCCGGCGGCACATTTATGATGGGTTCCCCCAAAAAGGAAGAAGGTAGACATCATAGCCAAAGTCCTCAGCATCAAGTCACAGTACCGGCTTTTTTGGCAGGCAAATACCCCATCACCCAAGCACAGTGGCAAGCAGTGATGGGAAATAACCCTTCCTATTTCAGAGGTGAAAAACGTCCTGTAGAAAATATATCGTGGGATGAAGTTGTCGAATTCTGTAACAAACTCTCGCAAAAAACCGGCAAAAGATATCGCCTCCTGAGTGAAGCAGAATGGGAATACGCCTGTCGTGCGGGAACAACAACCCCTTTTCATTTTGGGGAAACCATTACCCCGGAATTAGTTAACTACAACGGAAACTACCCCTACGCCAACGCCCCCACAGGACTTTACCGCGAAGAAACAACCGATGTCGGGAGTTTTCCCCCCAATGCGTTTGGGTTGTACGATATGCACGGCAATATTCCGCAGTGGTGCAGCGATAAAGGCCACGATAACTATAAGGGCGCACCAACTGATGGAAGTTCCTGGGAAACTGGCACGGATGATTGCCGAGTGCTGCGTGGCAGTTCCAGGTACAGCTCTGCGGTCGATTGCCGCAGTGCCGAGCGTAGTCACTCGTTTTCGGCGGGCCTCGGCGGCTGGGACATCGGTTTTCGCGTAGCTCTTGTTTTCGCGTAGTCTCCGGTTTTCGGTTCTGTGCTGTGAGTCTCCCGCGAGACCTCTTCTCTAGGCTTTTACCCTTTAGGAAATCGCTTCTACAGATACGAAGTCCACTCCTGGCGGACTAGGAGAAAAGATTGAAATTGTTCGATCGCACTTCCCTCAACCGTTCACATAATAATCCCGCGTTCCCTTCGCATTCATCGCTTCTCCGAGTCGATTTAACCCGTACACGTAAGCAGCAGTTCTCATGGAAACTGACAATTCCTGAGATATTTTCCAAATTGCCTCAGTTTCTTCGACCATTTTATGATTCAACCGCTGGTTGACTTCCTCCAGCGTCCAATAAAGCCCGCTGCGGTTTTGCACCCACTCAAAATAACTAACCGTTACACCTCCGGCATTGACTAAAATATCAGGAATTACCTGAATTCCCCTCGCTTCTAAAATCAAATCAGCAGCAGAATCAATCGGCCCGTTAGCTACTTCAAAAATAAACTTAGCCTTAACATCATTAACATTCGCTTCAGTGATTTGATTCTCCAAAGCTGCTGGAACCAGCACGTCTACATCTAACGCTAAAAGTTGCTCATTTGTCAAGATTTCGTGTTCGATAATATTGCAAACTGAACCTTCACAGTAAATAGCTTTGATACCTTTGTTAGAGTCTTTAAAGCCTCGAATACTGGGGATATCCAGCCCTTGTTTAGTATAAATTCCCCCTTGGGAATCGCTGACAGCAACAACTTTGTAACCTGCTTTCCACAGGAGTTCTGCTATTTCGGCACCTGCATTACCAAAACCTTGTACTGCTACAGTTGTATCTTGAGGATTTAGCTCAAATTTCGGTAAAATAGTTTGTGCTACAAAAAAAGCACCCATTGCTGTGGCCGTATCTCTGCCCAAACTGCCACCAATTGTCACGGGTTTACCTGTCACTACCGCTGGAGAAAGCTGCCGCTTAATAATATTGTACTGATCCATCATCCAACCCATAATCATGGGATTGGTGTAGACATCCGGTGCGGGAATATCGACATCGGGGCCGATGAAATCTGCGATCGCATCAATGTAACCCCGGCTCAGCCTTTCCAATTCAAATTTAGACAATTCTTTGGGATTGACAGTAATTCCGCCCTTGCCTCCTCCGAATGGTATGTTGAGAACCGCACATTTAAAAGTCATCCAAAATGCCAAGGATTGCACTTCATCAAGGGATACTCCCGGATGATAGCGCACTCCTCCTTTAGAGGGGCCTCTGGTGTTGTCGTAGCGCACTCGATAACCTTGGAAAATTCGCAGGGAACCGTCGTCCATCCGCACGGGAATCGATACAATTAAGCTGGATTTGGGATATTTGAGCCGTTCGATCGTATCCTCGGAAAGGGATACATATTTTAAGGCTCGTTCTAATCGGCGGCTGGCATCGGCAAATAATGAATCAGACATAAGAAGTTAGTTGACTGTTGTCAGTTGACTGTTGTCAGTTGTTAGTTGTCACTTGACAGTTGTTAGTTGTCAGTTGTCAGAGAGAAGAAGGCTTCTGCTGCTTAAGCTAATTTAATCACAATCCCGGTTGAATGCTGCCTCCTTTCTTCTGAAAAAAGTCAACAGTCAACAGTCAACTGCTTTGTCTCGATCGACAATATCGCAATCCCAAGCAGAGATTAAGCAAATACACTTAAAATAGAGAGATATATTTAAGCTCAAGGGGTAATTTGAGTTCGATCGCTCAAATCACAGCCAGTCACTAGGGGAAGTAAATTGTGACATAGATCGAGGCTCTAGCATATGTTCTAAACTCAATTATTATTATGGTTGGACTCCTAGCCGCGTTATCTGCATCGGCGGCGGGGGGTATGAGAATTGCCCTGCCCCTGCTGTTAATTGGTTTGTTGCGGATTGATAAACTTTGGTCGGAAATACCTCTATTATCGGGGGTTCCTCCCCAAGTGGCTATTACCATCTTGGTGAGTTGGTCGCTGTTAGAGTTATTTGCTTCTAAAACTTTTGCGGGACAGCGGATGCTGCAAGTTGTGCAGATTATTTTCAGTCCCATTGTAGGAGCAATTATGGGAATTGCGATCGCTCAGGTAAGTTCGATCAACGAAATTATTGCTCATCCCTGGATGCTGTGGATTATTGGTATTGTCGGAGGTTTGTTGGCTTTAGTGCTGCAACTGGTACAAGCAGGATGGCTTTACCGGCTGCGGGGTTTGCCGATTTGGGTAATTTTTTTGCAAGATATTCTGTGCATTTCTTTGGTTTTATTTGCCTTTGATGCCCCGCGACAGGGAGCGTTAGTTGCTATGCTGCTGCTGTGGCTGGCAATTCGCAGTTCTAAAGAGTGGTATCGCTGGTACAGAAGTCAGGGAATAGTGGCCGATGGGGAAAATCCCCGCCGCCACAAGCACGATCCAGATTAGTTTAAGGTAGATACAAAGACCGCCCTCTGGCGGTTCTCAGGGGCGGGGGCGGGTTTTAGGCGCAGGTTGTTTGTCTGCTGTTGGTGTTAACAATTGTCTGGAACCCCTTTGTATTTCTCGTTTCTTGCCGGGGTCATATCCCCCTAGGGAAGGGGGAGTAGAGAGCAAGCTAAGGGGGGATCGATACTTAAATACAAACCAGAGATATCAAGAATTTCAGATTGAAGTTAAGACCACTGATTGCTGGCTTAAGCCGTCCCTAAAGATCGATCGCACAACCGATTTTTTAAAGCAAGCCGATCGAGTGTAGCGGGCCTTGACCCGTAACTAACTCGATCACTAATGCTATAAAACCAATCATTGCTACACGACCGTTCCAGACTTCGGCCCCCGTCGTCAAACCCCACTCCCATTGCTCTTGAGGGTACATTTTGACTCTCTTGGAAGGGCGTACTACATCAGAGAATTTAACGCTGGGAGATTCGATCGACTCGATGACTAAATCGGCCAAGGCCTCAATAAACACCGGATGGGTATTCAGTGCCGGCACTCGGTAGAAATTTTCTATCCCCGATTCTTCTGCTAGTTCTCGATACTCCATGTCAATTTCTTGCAGAGTCTCGATGTGTTCCGAAACAAAACTAATCGGAACTACCAACAAATCTTCGACTCCACTTTCTGCCAATTCAGTAATCGCGTCTTCGGTGTAAGGCTTGAGCCATTCCACCGGGCCAACCCGACTTTGATAGGCGAGGGTGTGTTCGTTCGATCGGTTCAAATGTTCCATAATCAGACGAGTGCAATCTTCAATCTCGCGCTGATAGGGGTCTCCAGCCTCTTCTACGTAGCTGAGGGGGACACCGTGGGCGCTGAAAAAGATGTGAACTCGATCGGGATGTGGACTGTTGTCTAATTCTTGGGCGATCAGTTCCGACATCGCCTGAATGTAACCAGGTCGTTGATACCAAGAAGGAATAGCGGTGTATTCGATCTCGCTGAGGGCTGGATCTTTGCCCCACATTTCTTCTAACTGCCGGAAGCTAGAACCGCTGGTACTGATGGAAAATTGAGGATATAGCGGCAAGATTGCCAACTGTTCGATGCGATCGCGCTTAATTTTGGCGATCGCCTCTTCGGTAAAAGGATGCCAATAGCGCATCCCCACGTATACTCGGGCATCTTGTCCCTTTTCTTGCAAGAGTTCTTGCAGGGAAGCGGCTTGTTCTTCGGTAATCCGGCGCAAAGGAGAGCCGCCCCCGATTTGGCGGTAGTTTTCCTGGGATTTCTGAAATCGCAGGGTCGAAATCAACCAGGCGAGCGGTTTCTGCATCCACGGAAACGGAATGCGAATGATTTCCGGGTCAGCAAACAAGTTGAACAGGAAAGGACGGACATCCTCGATTTGATCTGGCCCGCCCAAGTTTAATAGCAATACTCCCACACGGCCCATAGCAGTTACAGCTCTCCCATCGTCTCAGTTCTGTTACTTATTTTAACAATATAGCCTCATGATATCTTAAGTCGATAACAAGCTATACATAATTTTGACTATGGCAACAATTTTTAGAGATTTAAGTTATCGGTATCAGTGGCTGTACGACGCGATCGCCCGTCTGGCTGCTTTGAGCGTAGGTGGCGAGGCTCGTTTTCGCCAGCTAGCCCTGCAAAATTTGACCCCTAGCGCGGAAACTAAAATTTTAGACCTTTGTTGCGGTAGCGGTCAAACTACGCAGTTTCTCGTGCAATATTCCCAGGATGTCACAGGACTTGACGCTTCGCCGCGATCGCTCGAACGGGCCAGAAAAAATGTACCGTCAGCCAAGTATGTAGAAGCTTTTGCCGAATCCATGCCATTTGGCGACGGTGAGTTTGACTTGGTGCACAGCAGCGTAGCGATGCACGAAATGCAGCCCCTACAGTTGAGGGAAATCTTTCAAGAAGTTTACCGCGTACTCAAGCCGGGGGGTGTATTCACTTTGGTAGATTTTCATCGGCCCACAAATCCAGTATTTTGGCCGGGGTTGGCTGTATTTTTGTGGTTGTTTGAGACTGAAACCGCTTGGGAGTTAATCGAAACTGACTTGAATAGTTTGTTGGCAGAAGTTGGATTTCAACCTAACAATTCCCAAGCAAATCAACAAGCTAAACTTTATGCTGGCGGCAGCATTCAAGTAATCCAAGTTGAAAAGTAGTTATTTATTATTGGTTATTTATTATTGGTTATTTATTATTGGTTATTTATTACTGGTTATTTATTATTGGTTATTTATTATTGGTTATTTATTATTGGTTATTTATTATTGGTCATTAGTAACGGACGTGCCTATCACGGTAAGAAACCGGGTTTCACGATTATTCGTAACAGCAACGATAAATATTGAAAGAAACCCGGTTTCTCTGGTCGTGAGTGCGCGAACAAGAAACCCGATTTCTAAGGGTTGTGGGTTGAGTGACGATAAATATTAAAAGAAACCCGGTTTCTCAAGTCGGCGCGCGTGCACATTACTCTACTTTTAAACCAATGACTAATGACTACTGACTACTGACTAATGACTAATGACTACTGACTACTGACTACTGACTACTGACTAAACAAACTTTTTGGCCTCAGCCAAAGCCGCCTCAAACTTGAGCAACACATCCTTTTCTGTGTGAATAACTTTTTCTTGTTGTAGCAGCGGGCGGCCAAAGCGAAAAATGCCGTCTTGTTCTACGTGGTCAACGGGAGGAAGCGTTTCGGGATGCGGCAAAAATTTTCGGCCGATGGTGTACGGCGTGTGGTAAGAAAAACTAAAATCGGGAAACTTATCGCTCTTGATTTCGAGATAGTAAAGCGAGTAATAATCTTTGGTTTCGCAGTACACGCATTCGCGGCATCTATTTACCAGTTTGCGATTCTGATTAAAAAACTCCCACTTGTCCCAATAGTAGTCATCTTTCATCATATCCTGGTGGTCGTCGCACAGTTCCAGATATAATTTGTCACCATCGGGAGGACGATAAAAGTAAAGCATGGCGTAGGGCATTTCAATCAGTAACTTAACTGCTTGATTTTTGCGGTGGTACCATTCCTGCTGGTGAGTTTCGTAGATTTTCTTAGATTCACTTCCTTGACTTTTGATCTGATTTTCTTTAGCCCACCGTGATGCCCAAACTGTCCAGTAAGCTAGCTGGAAGGTTGCAGAAATTTCCGCCGAACCTTGTTCTTTCCAGTCGGCAATTATTTTTTCCCAAGCTGAACTAAAAGCTATGCGGGATTGTTCGTTTTCTTCGGGGTCGTTTGTACTGACAGCAGCCGCTATTTGACCATTAGTTTTGCTCGGCGCTTTGGGTTCTTTGCGCCAGTTGTTAATGTCTTCTGGCGTGAGAGTTAAGATGAATCTTCTGTCGTGAACGGGATATTCTAAATGAATTCCAGATTTGAGGAAAGAGCGGTATTCTAAAATAGGAAGTTTGCCTTGTTCGATCCACTGCTGCCGTTCTGCTGCCGAACACTTGAGCATTGCTTCTAATTCTACCGGAGCGACGGCTAATTCACTTTTGAATGTCTCCAAAAATCTTTGTTGTTCGGCTGCGTTTATTTCTAGTACGGATACAATTCGGTTGACGATGTTATCTGTTTTGTCTTCGCAATTTTCGGGAAGTCCTAAGAAGTCGAGGAGTTTGGCTTTGAGTATGCGTCTGGAAGAGATTAGCTCGGCTAACATGAGAAGCTCCAGTAGAGTCTGAACTTGCAATCTTGAACTGGCAAGATTTGGGCAAGTCTATATATCTTAATAGATTCTCTTGAGTTGTCGGCAATTGAATTCAAATTCGATCGACTGTTACCGATATCCGCAGGAAGGCGCACTGCTGTCTGCATACCCGCAATACCTCGATTTCACCGGATTTTAGCCGAAAGGTCGATCGCCCCATCCACGATCGCCTAAGCAAAAATACCCAAAATAATGTCGCGCGGTCGATCGGGTGGCTAAACCGGCTAAAATCGATAATTGCGATCGCGCACAAACTCACACGCACAGCATTGTCTACCAAGATGCGTTTACCCTGGTTGCAACGTCAGTGATTGTTGACTGTTGACAGGATTTTACAATTGACTAATGATTTCTCTGCATCTGCGTGAATCGGCGTCAATCAATTGTCATCTGCAGTGATAAATTATCTTTTTTTTAAACCGCAGATGAGGGCTGATAAATACAGATTAACGCAGATTAATTGTATCAACAATTCCGGTGGCACTGTTGACTGTTGACTGTTGACTGTTGACTGTTAACTGTTGACTGTTAACTAATGACTAATGACTAATGACTAACGATCGCCCGCAGTGCCCATTTTTCACGGTTTGTTCTAAAATCTCAAATATACAAGCCGGTAGTGCCAAGATTGCGGTAAACTCAGCTTGGTTCAAAACAGCCTTCAATCTAAAATCTCAGATCTAAAATCTAAAATCAAGATGACTGTCCAACTAAGCGATATTGAAACTCAACTAGAAATCCTCGGTCAAGAGTCCAAAAGTGCGATCGCCACGGCGAATACCCTCGAACAACTCGAACAGTTGCGCGTCGGCTACCTTGGCAAAAAAGGCCAACTATCTCAGATTTTAGGCATGATGGGCAAACTGTCGCCAGACCAGCGGCCCAAAGTAGGCGCGATCGCCAATACGGTAAAAGAAGCCCTGCAAGCCGACTTAGAAGACAAACGCGCCGGCCTCCAAACTGCCCAAATCCAAGCCAAATTAGCCTCAGAAACCCTCGATGTCACCATGCCGGGGATTTTTCGCCCCCAAGGCCGCGTTCACCCCTTAAACGCCGTCATAGACCGCGCTCTCGATATTTTTGTCGGTCTCGGCTACACCGTCGCCAACGGCCCGGAAATGGAAACAGATTATTACAACTTTGAGGCGCTGAACACTCCGCCCGACCACCCGGCGCGGGATATGCAAGATACATTTTATCTGCCGGGAGGCGACTTGCTGCGGACTCAGACATCATCGGTGCAAATTCGCTACATGGAACAGCACAAACCGCCGATTCGGATTGTTTCTCCCGGCCGCGTTTACCGCCGCGATACTGTGGATGCTACTCACGCAGCAGTTTTTCACCAAATCGAACTTTTAGCGATCGATGAAGGTCTGACATTTACTGATTTAAAAGGCACAATTAAAGAGTTTTTGCGGCAAATGTTTGGACAAGATTTGCCGATTCGTTTCCGCACGAGTTACTTTCCGTTTACAGAACCTTCTGCTGAAGTTGATTTGCAGTGGAACGGCAAATGGCTGGAAGTTTTGGGCTGCGGCGCGGTCGATCCAAATGTTCTTAAAGGAGTCGGTTTAGATCCAGAAAAATATACTGGATTTGCGGCTGGTTTTGGCGTGGAGCGGTTCGCAATGGTACTTTATGAAATTGACGATATTCGCCGGGTTTATTCTAGCGATTTGCGCTTTTTGCGGCAATTTTAAATGATGAATTGCGATCGGTTTGAGGCTCTGTTTGGAGGTTTGGGTAAATGCAGAGTGATGCTGTTGGTTTCGGGGGATGAGAAAAGGGCGAAAAAACACGCTCTGATGTCTGAAGAGTTTCACCCGGATTGGATTGGTTTTTAGTTAGGACTTTAGTATTTGGGAAAAGAAGGACTCGCATTCCGAACGATCGAACCTTAAAAAGAATGACTAAAGTCCTCACTACGAACCTTTAATACTTTTGGTTTTTAGTGAGGACTTTAGGAATAAAAATTTAATAACTTAAACGATTGCTCGTTACCAGGCTCTGCCTGGTAATGCAGATCCGGAGGCTCTGCCTCCTTTGGTCTGGTAACTTACAGGAGATAGGACTGTAGGAGGTGTTTAAGTTATTAAGTTTTCGATCCTTAGTATTTGGGGCAAAAAGGACTAAAGTCCTGACTACGAACCAGTGTGACAGTGGTGGAGCGAGCCAACACTATATTATTGATTGTCTAGTTAAAAGCATCCTTGATGCTGTCAACAACGCGCTCGACAGCGTTCTTGGTGTTATCTACTGCTTCTTGAGTGCGAGCAGAATCTTCTTCGGCTCTTTTCTCAATTGTAGCTGCATCTTTTTTCGCTTTGCGCTCTACGAAACTACCATTATCCGATGCTCGATCGACTTTGGCGGCATTTGTCTTGGCGGCGTCCTTAACTTTTTCTTCTGTATCTTTGATGAAATTCTTGGTGCGTCCAGCATCTTTGCTGGCTTTGTCTTGCACGTTATCGCCAATATCTGCTGCTGCGATGGAGTTTATAGCAGGAGAGGCTAGGGCTGCGGTGTTCGAGAAATACGCACCCTGCCAAACAAATGCCATTGCTGATACGCAAAGCACGGTTGCAGCTAGATAGCGCCCGACAGTCGAAAGCCCTTTGGTAAAATAATTCAGTTTCATAGATTAAAAATTGAAGTTTGACATTCTATTTCTACCCTATCGCAGCGATCGACTGAACCATTCTCTAGATAGAGCTTATGCAACGACGCTCTATTTAAAAAGATCAGTCTTTTGATAGATTGAAACAAAAAACATCAGTCTATCAATTTTAGATTTTAGATTTTAGATTTTAGATTGGAAATTATTAGAATAGATTTCAAATGCCAGGTTTTGCGGGTTTCAACAGTCTATTTTAGATTTGTGATTTGTGATGGGCGATTGAACAGTTGACTTTATATCTACAGATTAGGGAATTTTCAGGAATGCTAGCGATTGGGACTTTTGGTGGCTAGATCGACTGAGGTGCGATCGACACTCACGCATTTAAGCTACTGTTAACTGTTGACTGTTGAGCCCCCCCCTTTTCCCTTTTCCCTCTCCGGTTCTAAGATAGCCAGCAATTGACAGGTGCAGCACCTTAATTTGTCTTGGCTTAATTCAGCAAAGATTAATTTTTTTGAATAAAATTTTAGTAAAAAGGATAAACAATGTTATGTAAAACATTTTTATGGAATACAAATCGATTTTTTTGCTATATTGACCTGCAATAAAGATAATGGTTTTGATGAGATGAGGAGTTGAACGGATGAAAAACTTGAATTGCTGGAACAAGCCCGCTGTATTGCTGGGCGCGATCGCACTTGTAGCCGGAAGTTTGCAGGCTCAGGCGATCGGTCATGCCGCCCCACCAATATCCACCACCAGTCAGGATGCTGAAAATATTTCCTTTGAAAACAGCGCCACCTTTCAAATAGCCCAAGGTGAAACCCTTTGCCGCAAAGTCACTCCCAAAGAAGGTTTGACCGTTCGTCAGAACCCAGACCCCAAATCCCCAAGAGTTGGCGGTGTAGCAATGAATACTCAGATAACACTGTTCCAAGGTGCCACTTCTGTTAAAGCCTCCGACGGTCGCCTCTGGATTCAAATTACCTCTCCGGTAAAAGGATACATTGCTACCGGATACCCCAACAACGAGGCTAATATAGCTTCCTGCACAATTAGTCAAAATCCTTCCCCAAGTCCAGCGCCAGCGCCCGCACCCGCACCAGCGCCCGCACCAGCGCCAGCGCCCTCACCAGCGCCGACACCAGCGCCCGCAGCGACACCAGCGCCCGCACCAGCACCAAGTCCAGCGCCAGCGCCAGCGCCAGCACCAGCGCCCGCACCAGTGCCAGCGCCCTCACCAGCGCCCTCACCAGCGCCGACACCAGCGCCCGCAGCGACACCAGCGCCCGCAGCGACACCAGCGCCCGCAGCGACACCAGCACCAGCACCGACACCAGCACCAGCAGCGACACCAGCACCCGCGCCTGCAACGGGCCCCGTCAGTCTGTGTCGCCAAGTAGAACCTCGGGTAGCGCCCAAGGGTCTGGCTATTCGCACAGAGCCTTCAAAGACTTCTGCGATTACAGGTGGCGTACCAGCTAACGGTCAAGTAACGCTTGTGCCGAATTACCAGTTAGTGAAAGACAAGAATGGAGAAAACCGCAACTGGGTTGAGATTTCAGGGCCTGTTCCGGGATTTATCTCGGCTGGAAATTTGATCATGTGCAAGTAAACTGAGAAGTTCGATCGGTTTGTAGTGAGGATTTGAGTCTTCTCAACCGCCTTTGAGCGAATAAGGACTCTTTGTCCTTACTACAAACCAATTTAATTAGGGGCAATTCATTCGATGCGATGTTGAAGGGCGATCGTACTTTTTGAGAAACCCTCAAACTTTTGGGGTGCAGTTTTCGGTAGCAGGGATAATCAGCAAAAAGCCGATCGATCTTTCTACTTACAGCGGCCGCTTGCCCAATTTTGGTGTCCGCGATTTGGCTGACACTTCGATTGTCGGCCAATCCAGACAATTTCCCACTTATTTTGCCTGAGCCTGAGTTCTATGCGGTGGCGCATTCCCGCCACAGAATCGTCAGCCAAGCCGACGACTGTATGGACAATTACGGCGGTTTCTCGCGTGGGATATTCAACCAAAATGCCATCGCTTTTTCTGCCTTCAGATTCTCGATCGAGAATAAAGAGTTTGGCTGCGATATCTTTGGGGTTGGAAACCGTAATTTTGCGATCGGTTATGAACCGTTTAGGATTAATTGTTTCGTAGCCAGAGCGAGTTGCAGGTTGCGAAAATGCTGCGGCGGGAATTTGGATGCAGGCGAACACAGCCAGGAAAAAGAGCGATCGAGCGAGAGTAGATTTGTTCATTAGATATCTCCAATAACTCTTGTAGCGCAGGTTAAAATCCTGCTTTTTACTAGAAAAAATGGGTTTAAAGCTTCCCCCTTGTCGGAAGAATGGAAAAATTAATTTCCCTCACCCGCAAACCTCTTCGCGGAAGGAAGAGGTAACTGTCAACAAGCAAGCTGTCAACTGTTGAAACTCATTGGCCGACTATATTAAATTATCTGCGTCCATCAGTGTTTATCCGCTTGAAATCTGCGGTTAACTCATCAATCAAATATTTATGCAGCTTTGTCTATAGAACCCATTTGACATCTTTGAGTTTTTGGATGACGAGAAATATAGAGAGAAACTGGTTTCTGAGATTTACGCAAGGGGCGAGAAACCGGGTATTCTTGGAGTTTTTGGTTGGGTGACGAGAAATATAGAGAGAAACTCGGTTTCTGAGATTTACGCAGAATAGATATCAAATGGGTTCTATAGGCACTTGCGATTCCCAATTCCCAATTCCCAATTCCCAATTACCAATTACCAATTACCGGACATACCTCATCTTTACGAGAAAGGCTATATCAACCATCAAAAAATAACTGCTGCTTTGGGAAAATCTCAAATCTCAACTTGATTTAAACTCCAATCGTAAGGCAAAAAAACGATCGCCCATTCATCGTTCACAGCCACCTCCGGCCCCAAATAACCGCCCGCATACTCAGCCACCGAACCCGCCACCTGCACAAAATCCTCCCCGTACCACTCAAAAATTTTGCTCAAATAAAGCGTCTTTTTCGCGGCATCGTACCGCACTTTATCGGGATTGCGAATAAAACTGCTGGTATCAGCCTCTAGTTGCGCCCGCACCGACTCGGGAAAATAAGCGCCGCGACGCAGCAGCGGACACCCGAGTGCAGCGCAAACTAAGGCAAAATGAATGCGCGGTTCCGCAAAGGAGGGCCGCAAAATTGCGTGTTCGATTTGATTGAGACTGTACTTTTTGCCGCCAATAATCGAGTTTGAACGGGTGAAGAAATCCAAAAAAGCTAGCCAATTCGGAATTCCTAAAATTTTGGGACGAATGGACGCGATCGGGTATACTTCGAGAACTTGAGAAATTGCGATCGCATTGTACGCATTCAGCCACAACGCCAGCCGCGCATCCGCATCCGTAACAGCAGCTAAATCTACATCTGCCAAAGTTGCCAGCCAAGCGCTCAAAACATCTGCCCCCTCAGCTTTCCAGCGCCGATAATTAACACGGCCCCCAGCATCAACGTAGTGTTGCAGCAAGTCGTCCCAAGTCGAAAAGTCGATCGAATTTATCATTCATTACCATCCACATTCTAAGGCGGATATTGCTTTAGGTTCGAGTTCTATTTGTACGCTTATTTTTTTTAAACAATGAGTAAACTAGGTATTCCGACGCAGCCCAAAAGTTAAATTTAAATACAGTACAGCTTATTTGATACTACCGTCAACCCAAGTCGCCCCTTTTAGCTTAGCATTATCCAAATTTGGCCCGGTCAAATCTGCCCCAATTAAATTAGCTTGTCGCAAAAAAGCCCCGCTGAAATTTGCCCAGGATAAATTAGCTTCTCTGAGATTTGCACCTCTCATATCAAATCCTCGCTTCATCGGAATAGTAAATTAACAGTCAACAGTCAACAGTCAACAGTTAACAGTCAACAGTCAACAGTCAACATCATTGCGATGCAACCGGAAACGATATCAAATCCGCCCCTTGCAAATCGGCATTTACTAAACTAGCTTGCGGCAGGGGAATGCTTCTCAAATCGCAGCCGCGACACTGGTTAGTTGACAGCAACTAATTTAGTTGCTGAAGATTACCTGCAATCGCCCCTGCGGCCAACCCGAAAAGCAGTCCAAATAAAACTGCTCCAAAAGTTACAGATTTCATGGTCTTTACCTTCTACAATTATAAAAGATTCTTAATTTAAACTTCAACGGGGCTCGGTTGATTGCGGCACAACACTAATCCCTGTTTTTGAGTCAAATTTGTATTTCCCCTTACCTCCCCTACCAAATATGACCAATAAAAGCCACTTTTTCGATAAACTGTTAGCGGCTGTTGAAAGCAATCAAAGTTTGCTTTATTTGGCCCTAGATCCCGACCCGGAAACCTTGCCGGCGCTGGTTTCGATGACTGGAGAAGAAACTCAAAGTTTTGTGACTGATTTGTTGGCAAGGTTCAAAAGTGCGATCGACCAAACAGCCGATTTAATTTGTGCCTGCAAACTCACCCTCGGTTTTTATCAATGTCTCGGCATCCCCGGCTGGGAACTGCTGCAACAAATTTTAACAATAATTCCCCGCCATATTCCCGTAATTTTAGATGCCAAACACAGCGATTTAAACACTAGCGGAGTGTTTGCCAAAACCGTATTTGAAGACTGGCAATTTGACGCTATTACTCTAAGTCCCTATGCCGGATTCGACGAAGTAGCACCATTTTTATTATATCCCGGAAAAACTGTTTTTGTCCTCTGTGCCACTGCCAACCCGTCAGCCGCCGCATTGCAAGAATACCCGACAGCAGACAACCCTTTGTACTTGCAATTAGTCCGACTCTCTCAAACTTGGGGAACTCCCGAAAAACTCGGTTTGGAAGTAGGAGTAATGCCCGATTTGTTGGCGCGCATCCGCCAAGCAGCTCCCGAACGGTTGATTTTAGTTGAAGGAGATATCGCCGAAGAAAATGACATTGCAGAAGAAAACGACCTCGCACAACTGCTGGCGGCCGGTTTAAGCAAGAATGGTGAGGATTTATTGCTGCCAATTCCCCCGAGTTTGTTCGCGAAAAAAGAGCCGCGCCGAGAAATTGAGAAATTGCGGGATAAAATTAACGAACAGAGGCTGCGGGCGATCGCAGGCAGTCCAACTTGCGAATTGTGGCTGCCCGACGTATGCTTTTTGCAACCCGAACCCAACCGCGATTTAATCTTGCAACTTTATGACATCGGCTGCCTAGTTTTTGGCGACCACGTACAAGCATCGGGCGCAGTCTTTCCCTATTACATCGACTTACGAAAAATCATCTCAATTCCGCAAATCTTTCACCAAATTGTCAGCGCCTATGCAGACATTCTCAAGGGTTTAAAATTCGATCGCATTGCCGGAATTCCCTACGGTTCTTTACCCACAGCAACGGGTTTAGCATTGCGGATGGAACGCCCGATGATTTTTCCGCGCAAAGAAGTGAAAACTTACGGTGCGGGTAAGTTAATTGAAGGGCATTTTCAGGCGGGAGAAACCATTGTCGTAGTCGATGATATTTTGATTAGCGGCAAAAGCGTGATGGAAGGTGCGGGCAAGTTAAAATCTGCGGGGTTAAATGTAGAAGATATTGTGGTTTTAATCGACCACGAACAGGGTGTAAAAGATAAATTGCAGGCCAACGGTTATCGCGCACATTCTGTGCTAGCGCTTTCAGAAATTGCTCAAATTTTGTATCAAGCAAATCGCATTAATACGGAGCAATTTAATATGTTGACTGCGGAAGGTTAAAGTATATAATTTATAATTACCAGGCCGATCCTGGTAATTGATATCTGGAGGCTGAGCCTCCAAAATTCTGTCTCGTTTGCTTTGTTTTAATGGAGGCAGAGCCTCCTGAAATGCGTTCCCAGGCAGAGCCTGGGAACGAGTAAATTAATCGTAGATTTTGATTTTTGGTTGTGTGGGGGCGGGTTTACGAGATTATTTATCTTAGGCATAGATGGTTGGTAAACCCGCCCCTCCGAGCCAATTAGATTAACCTTGCAAAACTTCAATTAAAGCATCGCCCATCGCCCGACAACCGACCTGTTTCATGCCTTCTGACATGATGTCGCCCGTGCGGTAATTTTTATCCAAAACTTTGATAACTGCTTGCTCGATTTTATTAGCAGCTTCTGGCTGATTTAACCCATAGCGCAACATCATTGCCGCGCTTAAAACTTGGGCGATGGGATTTGCTTTATCTTGTCCGGCGATGTCCGGCGCGGAACCGTGCACTGGTTCAAAAACTCCAGGCCCGCTTGCTCCTAAACTAGCAGAAGGTAGCATTCCAATACTACCAGTTAACATCGCCGCCGCGTCGGAAAGAATGTCGCCGAATAAGTTGCCGGTGACTATGGTATCGAACTGTTTTGGCCAGCGAATTAACTGCATTGCTGCGTTGTCAACGTAGAGGTGAGAAAGTTCGACATCGGGATATTCTTGGGAAAGGGAAATGATGCGATCGCGCCACAGTTGCGAAACATCCAAAACATTCGCTTTATCAACGGAACATAGCCTTTTTCCGCGCTTCCTGGCCGTCTCAAAAGCGACTCGCCCGATTCTGTCAATTTCCGAGTCGGTGTAAGCCATTGTATTTACACCCCGTTTTTCTCCGGTTTCTGTCTCAAAAATGCCTTTGGGTTTGCCGAAATAAATGCCGCCTGTAAGTTCGCGGACTACCATAATATCAACGCCTTCGACAACTTCTTTTTTTAAGGAAGAAGCATCGACTAATTGCGGTAAAATAGTTGCAGGACGCAAATTTGCAAACAATCCCAATCCGGCGCGCATTCCTAATAATCCTGTTTCCGGGCGCTGTTCGCGCGGCAAATTATCCCACTTGTAACCGCCGATGGCTGCTAGTAATACTGCATCGCTGTTGCGGCATTTTTCCATAGTTTCTTCGGGCAGCGGATTGCCTGTTTCGTCAATAGCAGCACCGCCTATTAATGCTGTTTGAAATTCAAAGCCGATGTCCAATTGTTTGCCGACAAGTTTCAGGACATCTACCGCTACAGCGATAATTTCCGGGCCGATGCCGTCTCCCGGCAAAAGAGTGATGCGGTAGTTTTGAGTCATATCAATTTTGGGGTTTTGATTGTAGATTCTTGAGGAATTATATTATATCTACTCGCACGATCGTCATAAAATTAGTTTGTAATGAGGGCTAAAGTGCTCGCATTGATGCGGACTAAAGTCCTGACTACAAACCGTTTTTATTATGGTAGTTGAGCGGATATAATATGGCGTACAGAAACTTAGGATTATATCAGCTTCTGTGCGCGATCGCACAAACGGGATTTTTGCCCCTGAAGACATTCTATACAGGTACTGACATCAACGAATACTTTCGCGCGCTGACTGGATTTCAACCCCGACAATTCCCAATAGAAACAATCCGCCAAATCCTCAACCGCGAAAATGTGCTGCTGAGGGCGGCGACGGGTTCGGGAAAAACGGAAAGTGCGATCGCCCTTTTTCTCTTCAGCCAATCTCTCAACCTCGATTCTCCCGAAAAACTCATCTATGTTGTGTCGATCAGAACCATCGCTAACAGTCTCCGCTGGTGCTAACAAGCGGCGGACTAGGCTGCACAAGTTGCTGTGTGGATACCGAAGGTGGACGCAGTACAGTGTTTTTGAGTATTTTTTGACTTTGTGAAGCTTCAGCAGAAGATTTAAATGTTGATTAAGCAGGTGGAGGATTCGGTGTGTATTTATGTTTTGGATGCGGGTTCGGTGAGGCGGACTATTACTTACAGTTCTGAGAAACATTGGGAGGAATGGGCAATAATTTTTTAGATAAAATTATGCACTCGGAGGTTTAGAAACCGGGTTTTTTGGGAAAATATTTGGTTTGGGCAGACTAATTAGGTGAAAAACCCGGTTTCTCTGCCCCCGGTTCTTGTTTCGCGGGATTAATTTGGAGAACCATAGATTAGTTCCTAGCTGTGGCGATGAATCTATTTTATCATAATTGTTGGCAATTCACTATTGCTCTAGTTAACTTTATTCATCACCATCTCTTTAATACCTTCCCACCTCAATATCAAGATTTATTAAATATCCGCAACCAGGTACTGACATAATGCAAGTTTTTATTTATACTTAAAAACGATTAAACCTTTTAAATTAAAGTAATAAAATGTCTGAACTTAGACAAAATCTAATTACCAGAGATTGGGTAATCATCGCCACCGAACGGGCAAAAAGACCGGACAAATTTGCTAACACAAAAAAAACGATTGTAGCAATGCCACCACACCGTGCCGATTGCCCGTTTTGCGTGGGAAATGAAGAAGACGGAACCTTAGAAACTTGCCGTTTGACAGATGAGCACACTGGCTGGAAAGTCAGAGCAATGGCTAACAAATATCCCGCCCTCTCCCCGACAGCAGAACGGCTCAGGATATCATCAGGAATTTACCGCACGATGTCGGGAATCGGCATTCACGAAGTAATTGTCGAACACCCGCGACATGATTTGACTACTGCTTTGTTGACCGTTGAAGAAGTTGCCAGCATACTTTTAGTATACCGCCAGCGCTATTTAGAAATTAGAAAATATCCTTATATTGAAACAATTGTGATCTTTAAAAATCACGGCCCAACTGCCGGAACTTCTCTCGAACATCCTCACTCGCAAATAGCAGCTACGCCCGTTGTGCCTAACCAATTTCGCAGGCGGATCGACGAAGCTATTAGATATTTTGACGACACTGGAGAATGTTTGTTTTGCCGGACTTTGGAAGATGAGTTAGCGGCGCGTGAAAGAGTAATTTTTGAAAGCAAAGATTTTGTCGCTTGTATCCCTTTTGCTGCACTTTCGCCCTTTCATATTTGGATTTTTCCGCGACGGCATTCGTCTTCGTTTGATGATATTACTGATGAGGAAATTATCGGTCTTGCTGATACTTTGAAAACTGTACTCGCTCAGCTTTATTACGGATTGAACGATCCAGATTATAATTATAGTATTCGATCGGTTCCCACTGCCGAACAAGGAACCAAATACTTTCATTGGTATATCGCAATTATTCCCAGAGTCACGAAGCAGGCTGGGTTTGAGTTGGGTAGCGGGATGTTTATCAATAGTGCTTTGCCGGAGGAAAGTGCCGAGTTTTTGCGATCGATTAAAATTCCTGACGACCTTAATTTACGACAAACCTAAAGTATAATAAATCACAAGGATTTTAAAAATGTCCGAGGTCAAGACAGCAGATGATTTGATGAGTTTTAATCATCTCTGGCATAAGTCACAGGATCGATCGCACATTTCAAGCAAATAAACCGAGATAAACGCAAATAATTTTCTGAAGAGTTGAGGATTTTTGCAATCTTGTCTAATGTACAATTGAAATGCAGTACAGCTTAGTTTGCGATCTAAAGCGATCGAGGTACAAGTGGACCCAACTCACAATAAACCTTCGACATACTGCCAGCAGTCATCGCTAAAAGTAGCTTTCAACAGATCTCTAATTTTACCGTCGATCGATAATCTCGCCTCCCCAGAGTCGCCACTCTCGCCGATTTCTCGACTGTCATCCGATAAATGTTCTTGAAGGTGGGCCAGAGTATTGGCGAAATTAGCTAGAAAATAATGTTCGTCTACCCACGCTGTGGGATCGGGGATTGCTGGACTTCCAAAAGCCCGATCGACTAAATCCTGTTTGGCAAAATCGTCAGTGTGGTTTTTCATGCTGAGTTCGATTGAGATAAAATTTGCAGCTTATCTCAATCTTAAGCTGAATTTTTAACGCTTGTGCGATCGCGATCGACCCACCGCAGTGATAAATTTGTGTAATTCGTGCGATCGCGATCGAGCTTGTTTAGTCGGTCGCGTGCTATCATACCACCTCACAGTTGGCGCTCACAAATTTTTACCTCCGGCAAAATAGACTTGGGCACCATTCCGCGAAATTTTTTTGGGGATTGTTGACAGCCTGCGCCATCCGAAAAATTACCGCAATAGAACACAAAACCTCAGCATCTTCCTCTTTGAAACCTGCAAACTTTTGCCACCCATAAACCGTCTGTTTTACCGCCATTTTCCAGGCTTCATCTCATGTCCTACCGAATCCCACAATCACAACATGAGTAGGATTTTCAGCCAACGGAAATATCACAAATAAATCCTTAAACAAGATCATTTTAACAGTCCAATTCATCGAGGTTTCCATCGCAGTATTGTTAACTTCGCCGTCTCCTTGTCCCGACTTTGCGATTGGGAGGCAAATTTTGACAAATATCTAAGCAATTCCGGGGTAAGAAATTCCGGCTGTACATTGTCAGCAACATCATATCCTGAATAGGTTTCGATATCGGTGCGATCGAATCCACAGTTAAAGCAGGTTCCAACTTGGGAGAAAAACCGCCCAACTGTACAGTTTTGCAGTTAGCTTCGAGAAGGTGGCGGGTCATATCTATTTGATATTTTAGGTGTCAGATGGTGGTAAGATTTGTGTGTAGCAAGTCTAAATAATTTGTGCAAAGTATTTTTTTTATGAACCGCAGAGAACGCAGAGGGCGCAGAGAAAGAGAATGCAGAGATGAGAAGATGTGAAAAAATGGTTGAGGTTTGTTATATGTGAGATATTTTACTGATTTTTTAACTTTTTGATAGCGTTGGCAGTTGATTTTTTTCAAGGCAGGTTTAGATGTATTTGGGTTGGGATTTCTATTTGGTCGGTGAAACTCTTTCCTACAAGCTAATAACTAATAATTTATGTTAACACCCTTACCCGATAAATCAGAAATTTCCCAAGGTTCTTCTCGCAACCTGTGGTTTTTTGCTGTTTTGATTTTAATTGTCCTCTTACTAAG
This sequence comes from Microcoleus sp. B4-D4, assembly GCF_036705185.1. Lineage (NCBI taxonomy): Bacteria > Bacillati > Cyanobacteriota > Cyanophyceae > Oscillatoriales > Microcoleaceae > Microcoleus > Microcoleus sp. B4-D4. The sequence continues at coordinate 60,152 of NZ_JAUBTX010000023.1, forward strand.
TTTGATTGTACAATCATTTTTCAACAAACCACAACTTTTAACCGACCCCTTTCTGCAATTTCCCACAGCAAACTCGGTGCGAGTTGTGTGGTTTACCGAGTTTCTAGGTACTAGCAACACTGTTAGTTACGGAAAAAACTTAAATAAAACTGCTGCAGCAAATACTAGCAAGCTAAGCCGCACCAGAGAAGACAAAGACTCGCAAATTCCCGATGAAATGAAACCGGGAATAACTAACAACAATCCCATTGTGCGCGACATCTGGCGGCATGAAGCAGAAGTCCGCAATTTAACGCCCGATGTGCGGATTCCTTATCTAGTAACCAGCTACAAAAAAGACGGCACATCTGTCAGCAGCAAAGTTTTTACACTTTCTCCGACACCAGCAGCAGGAATACCGCTCAAAATCCTTCTCACTTCCGACCATCAATTGATGCCGATGACAGCAGCCAATCTCCAGAAAGTAACAGAAACAATTGATAAAGTTGACGCGGTTTTCATGGCTGGGGATTTAATTAATATAGCCGATCGCGCTTCCGAATGGTTCGACGACTACCGAGGGCGCGCCTTTTTCCCCGCTTTGCAAGGCCGCGCCTTCTCGGAACTCGACAAAAACGGCATCAAAACAGTGTACGGCGGCGGCGAACTGATCCAGCACGCGCCCTTATTTCCGGCAATTGGGAACCATGAAATCATGGGGAGGTTTTCAACTACCAGCACCCTGAACGACCAGTTTAAGGATGCTTTCCCCCGCGCTGCAGTCCAGAAAATATATCCATACCTCACTCAAAAATATGGGGTAAAAAATAAAGATGTTTTGTTAAAAAATAATAGTTTTAACAGCGATACCTACAACGAAATTTTTAGCTTACCAAGCGACCAAAATTATTATGCCGTGACTTTTGGGGACGTGCGGTTAGTGACTTTGTATGTTACAAATATCTGGCGGACTCCGAATTTAGATCCGGCGGCCAGAGGCAGATATCGGGAACGGGACGAAGATTTTGACCGTCCCGAAAAATGGGGATACGGACAGCATATTTTCGAGCCAATTGCCAAGGGCAGCGATCAATATATTTGGCTGGAACAAGAATTAAACAGTGTCCAATTTAAGCAGGCAAAATATAAAATTGTGATGTTTCACCACCCGCCACATTCTCTCGGCGACAATATTGTACCTGCTTATACTGACCCGGTACAAATAGTCGATCGCACTGAGGATGGCGAGATTAAGATGGTGCGTTACGAATATCCGAAACAGCAAGATTATCTTATTCGGGATGTGGTGCCGCTGCTAGAAACAGCGGGCGTGCAATTGGTATTGTACGGACACTCGCATTTGTGGAATCGGTTTGTGAGTTCGACTGGAATGCACTTTTTAGAGACTTCTAATGTGGGCAACACTTACGGTGCGTTTGCGGGGGAAAAGCGCCGATTTGTGCCGCCGGCATATCGCGAGGATTACAGCGCTATTGGAGACCCGAACGGATTGGAACCTGTGGTGCCGACTGTAGCGCCTTTGTTGGGGAAAACCGGGCTGCCGCTGCCGTATATTGAGAGCAACGATCTTACGGCTTTCAGTATTTTTGAAACTGGGAACGGTACGGTTAACAGCTATTATTTTGATACGCGGAAACCCACGTCAAATGTTGTAAAATTTGATGAGTTTAAGTTGAAAAAATCGTGAATTTGTGTGGTTGAACTTTGGGACTAATTTAGCTCGAAACGTGCATTCAGAAACCTGAACTTTTACGCAAATCCTTCGCCATCGCCCCAAATTAAATAAAAAACAGGAGCATCTCCTGCATGGTAAAAAACATTTTTTGTATTTATAGTGCGATAGGGGACGATCGCACTATCATTAAATGCAAAACTCAGATGTTCCTAAAAAACCGGGTTTTTTGGGTCAGAATGCGTCCGTAACTATCCCATTAAACCTTGTCTTTTGCAGGCGGAACTAAACCCGTTTTATTCAAACCGGCATCAATATCCCTGAGCAATTTTAAATCATCTTCGGGTAAAGAATTAACAGGCGAGTATTTTTCTAGAAACGAGAATGCTTGCCGAAATTCGCGGGGGCGGGAGTCGATCGCGCGATCGAAGTGACAAGGTACAATCCTCTCAAAATCCCAACTCGCAACTCGATCGGCCCAATCGAGAGTTTCCCTCGGCGCGCGGTTGAGAATCAAAGCCTGCAAAACCGGCGCAACCAACAACCGCCCTCCACCCCGCAAAGCCTCGAACGATCGCGCCCAACCAGTTTTCCACTGGAACGGATACAACCCAAAATAAGCTTTCCTAGAGCGTTCTGGCGCTTTGATAGCTCTGTCAAACACCCCCGACCAGGGCGGCACTTCCAGCACGCTGGGGCGAAAATACATGGCAAATAAGGCGATTCTATGCCATCCTTTGCGCCGATTTTCCTCGGTGTCTGCCACCACATCCGATGCGGTGTCTTTGGCGTGAAACAGCAGCGGGTAGGAGTCGAGTTGGAGAATCGCGGGCGGGTTTTCGGGAATGGAAACGACGGAATCTGTTAGCATCAGCGTGCGCGACTGCCTGTGAAATAAGGCAACTTCAGCGAAGTGGCCCAAACCGAGGTCGATCGGGCCTAGGATTGCCCAGTCAAATTCACCTGCGAGGGGCGTGTTGCTGCTGTCACGGGGCAGTACAGAGGTGCGTTTTGCCGGCAAACCCAGCCAACTCAGGGGCAAATTTATGGGGAAACTCCACTGCTGCGGGGCGACAAACACCTGCGCTGCGGGAAAACACCTCGCAAACGGGCCGACAAACACTTTGTGCTCGATGCCGGAACCGGTTGTCAGCAAAATATACTTAACTTCGCCGTGCTCTGCTACTAACTCGTTTAGCAAGCGGATGCACTCGCGAGTCGGTGCGACGGGGGCGTAGACTAGAAGGCCTTGGGATTCTAGTTTAATAACTGTCATCCGCACCGGCACAATCACGTAGAAAATGCCTTGCAGTTGGTCAAAAGTCCAGATTTTGTCTTTGACTATTTCTTTGCGGATGGTGCGCCGCTTGCCGTAGGGATATATTGGGACGATCGGCCAAAATGGCCAGGAATAGTCCCGATTGTCTGTCTGTGTTGGTGTTGGTGTGCCTTCTCCCTCTGCCACTGGTGCGACTCCTTGCCGATTTTTTGGTACTTGCGCGCGATCGAACTTTTGTTAATCTTATTTCAATGTTGCGACGCGGATTCGATGAGTTGAAAAGGGGTTACGGGCGATCGGGCTTTTGAAAGTTTCAGTTTTGACTGCCGGCATCAGCAGCATTGAATTTAAAAAATCGGAAAATACCCTAAAATCATCTGCGTCAATCAGTATTAATCTACCAGAAATCTGCGGTTTATGTATCGAGCCCGTGACTTATGCAACTCAAGTCTACTTTGCCGTCCCAATCTCCGCCTCCGGCCCATTCACAGCGAGAATATCCAACCGCCCTTTAATCAAAGTATCTCCATCTTAAACCTCGATCTGAATCCTATCTTCCATTGTCAGCACAACAGGAAATTCAAAAAACTCCGTTAATCTCATCAACGGTGAAAGTGATAAAAACTTAACCAATTCTTCCTAAACCTTCCCCACTTCTAGATAGCGCCAAAAGTCATTGCTGATTTGCAAGAGTTGCTGCTGTTCAAAATCCGTCAGCGGTTCCAGAAATAAAGACTCAGCAAAAGAACCTGCTGTTTGTCTTTCCAGTTTGAGAAGGCGGCGAACGTCATTTAGGGAAAGTTGGCTTGCTTCTAAATTTTGGGTCATAGCTTTTGTGCGATCGGCTGTTCCTGTCAAGTATATTGCAAACTTGGTATAATTTTATCTTAAAATGGGGATAAATTGATGATGTTTAAGCAACCATTAAAACCCATTGGTATCAGAATTATTCATCTCTCTCTTCCTCTGCGCTCTCTGCGCTCTCTGCGGTTAAATCATTCCGAAAAAACCGCAAACGATCTCAATCCCCAAACAGACAATTACTTGTGATACAATCATACCAGATATTACCCAGAACCAGCCATGCAGCTAGAAGAATATTTTAACTTCCTAAGACCTGACGACATTCGGCTCAAAGGTTCCCGAATCGGCATCGAAACCATTCTTTACGAATACCTGTTTCGCGCCCGAACTCCCGAAGAAATCGCTAACATTTATACATCCCTCACCCTCGAACAAGTTTATGCAACAATTTTGTACTACCTGCACAACAAAGAAGCAGTCGGTAAGTACATAACCGAATGGCTGGAATGGGGCGAAAAAATGCGAGAAGAACAGCGCCGCAATCCTCGTCCAGTGTATGAAAAAATCCGCAAACTGAGAGCAGCAAGAGATGCAATGAGAAAAGCTGATGGCAATCCAGTATCTGTTTGATGAAAATGTCGATCCTGCATATGTTAACCAAATTCGCAGGCGCAATCCCGATCTGGTTGTTCTCGCAGTGGCAGAACTAACAGCACCTTCCAAAGGGACTCTCGACCCAGAAATTCTCATTTGGTGCGAAATCCACAATTTCATTCTCGTTACCAACAATCGCCGCTCTATGCCCGTTCATTTAACAGATCATCTAGAGCAAAATCGCCATATCCCAGGAATATTTATCCTGAATTCCAAGCTGAGTATCGGTCAAAATATTGAGGAACTGATTTTGATTTATCAAGGATCGTTTGATGATGAGTACCAAGATAAAATTGAGCATTTACCGCTACCATAATTCTCACACATCCCCAACATTGACAAAATTGCCCCTGTCTTAAGGAAAATAAACATACTTTTGCCCCAACTTATGCAAACAATAGTTACAAAGAGTAACTGAAGAAAAAACTAACAGCGATGTCACAAGATACGATCGAATCAATTCTGCATGAAAAACGCCTATTCCCGCCCACGGCTGAATTCTCCCAAAAAGCACAGGTCAAAAGCTTAGAAGAGTACCGTGCCCTCTACGACAAAGCCGCTGCTGACCCCCAAGCATTTTGGGCCGAACTGGCTACGCAAGAATTAGACTGGTTCCAAAAGTGGGATACCGTACTCGACTGGCAGCCACCTGTTGCTAAATGGTTTGTCAATGGCAAAATTAACATTTCTTACAATTGTCTCGATCGCCATTTAACCACTTGGCGCAAAAACAAAGCCGCCCTCATCTGGGAAGGCGAACCCGGTGACTCCCGCACGCTGACTTACGCGCAACTCCACCGCGAAGTCTGCCAAATGGCGAATGTCATCAAAGAATTGGGAGTGCAAAAGGGCGATCGCGTCGGCATTTATATGCCCATGATTCCCGAAGCTGCGATCGCCATGCTAGCCTGTGCCAGAATCGGTGCAGTACACAGCGTAGTTTTTGGCGGATTTAGCGCTGAAGCATTGCGCGATCGCCTCAAGGACGGCGAAGCAAAACTCGTCATCACCGCCGACGGCGGCTTCCGCAAAGATACCGCCGTCGGCCTCAAAGCACAAGTCGATAAAGCATTAGCAAATAACGCCGTACCAAGCGTTACCAACGTTCTCGTAGTTCAGCGTACCAAACAACAAATTGAGATGGAACCGGGGCGCGATATTTGGTGGCACGAACTGCAAAAAAACGCCTCAGCAAATTGTCCCGCCGAACCAATGGATAGCGAAGATATGCTATTCGTACTCTACACCAGCGGCAGCACAGGCAAACCGAAAGGAGTCGTCCACACAATCGGTGGCTACAACCTTTATACCCACATGACAACCAAGTGGATCTTCGACTTGCAAGATACCGATGTTTATTGGTGTACTGCCGATGTCGGCTGGATTACAGGCCACAGTTACATCCTCTACGGGCCGCTTTCCAACGGGGCAACAACTTTAATGTATGAAGGTGCGCCCCGCGCGTCGAATCCCGGCTGTTTTTGGGACGTAATTGAAAAATATGGTGTCACTGTTTTCTACACCGCACCAACAGCAATTCGCACCTTTATGAAAATGGGTGAAGACTTGCCCAAGGCCCGGGATTTGTCATCTTTACGATTGTTAGGAACAGTCGGCGAACCGATCAATCCAGAAGCTTGGATGTGGTATCAGCGCGTAATTGGTAACTCAAATTGTCCAATCGTCGATACTTGGTGGCAAACAGAAACTGGCGGAATTATGATTGCCGCTTTGCCCGGTGCAATTCCTACAAAACCCGGTTCTGCCACCCTTCCTTTCCCCGGAATTGTTGCCGATGTCGTCGATCGAGATGGCGAATCAGTAACTAATCAAAGCGGCGGTTATTTAGTTGTCAAACATCCTTGGCCGGGAATGATGCGTACACTTTACAACGATGCCGATCGCTTCCGCCGCACTTATTGGGAATATTTGCACCCGAAAGATGGCCAATTCGTATACTTTGCGGGGGACGGCGCGCACAAGGATAAAGACGGTTATTTCTGGGTAATGGGCCGCGTTGACGATGTAATTAATGTCGCCGGACACCGACTCGGTACGATGGAAGTTGAATCGGCTTTGGTATCGCATCCAGCGGTGGCGGAAGCTGCGGTTGTTGGCAAACCGGATGAGATTAAAGGTGAGGAAATTGTCGCTTTTGTGACGCTGGATGACTCGCAGCAACCGAGTCCAGAATTGGAGAAGGAATTGAAGCAGCACGTTGTTAAGGAGATTGGGGCGATCGCCCGTCCCGGCGAAATTCGATTTACCGATGCTTTGCCGAAAACGCGCAGCGGTAAAATTATGCGCCGGTTGCTGCGTTCTTTAGCCGCCGGAGAAGAGGTTTCTGGGGATACTTCGACTTTGGAAGATCGGACTGTTTTGGATAAGTTGCGGGCTGATTCGTAGGGCTGTGCAACCGCAGATAAACGCGGATGAACGCAGATAAGATTTACATCTGTGTTCATCTGCGGTTTAATTGTTAATTCGCTTATTTACCTCGCCACAAATGAACGGCATCGCTGTTAATTTCCGACCTTACTTGCAGCCAATCCTCCAGCAAGTAGTCATCATCGACTGCTTCTGAATGCTGTTCGTCTTTGAGAATTGCTAAGACGTGAACTCCAGACGGATAGTTGACATGACGGATTTCTGGGTCATATCCTAAGTGTTGAATTTTTGCTAAAACATTATCAACTGAACCGGCAACAGTCAGATCGACGGCCAGAATAATTTGACCGAATTTAGCACCCGGTTTTACACATTCGAGAATAGCCATTACTCTTTCTCCCTATGCTATCTTAGATTTTTTTACTGTAGCAATGAATTATTTAGCTCATCTATTCTTATCAGACGGTACGCCAGCATCGCTGATTGGCAACCTCTTAGGCGATTTTGTCAAGGGTTCGGCAGTCAATCTTTATTCCGAGGAAATTAGAAACGGCATCGATTTGCACCGGAAAGTCGATCGCTACACGGACTCTCATGCAGTAGTGCGATCGAGTACAAGCCTGGTTTGCGCCCAGAGACGCAGGTTTGCTGGAGTTTTGATAGACGTATTTTACGACCACTTTTTAGCTAAAAATTGGCTGAAGTATTCAGAAGTTCCACTCTGCGATTTTGCCCGCCTAGCCTACAAAGTCCTGCAAGACAACCGCGATATATTGCCAGAATCACTTCAGCGGATTATGCCGCAAATAATCGCCCGCGACTTGCTCGGTTCTTATCAGGAAATTAGCGGAATAGATATTGCTCTCCATCGAATGTCGGCAAGAATCAAGCGGACAAATAACTTAGCAGGTGGAGTGGAAGATTTGACAGTTAATTATCAGCAGCTTGAATCAGATTTTACGGCTTTTTTCCCAGACTTAATAAGTTACGCAGCAACTTGCAAAAATCAATATCAAAAATACCAACACTAATCAGTAGGGTGTTTTTGGGTGCACTTGACTGCGATCGGTTCTCACTAATTGCTTTGGGCAGCAAACTCATGTACAATTTAGCCTAAATATGCGAATCTAATCTCAAGTCCAACAAGGTTCAAAATATGGCAACCAGAATTCAGAACCTGCAAGTAACTCAAGTAGTTGATGGCGACAGCATCAAAATTTCTCTCAACGGCACAACCGAGTCTCTGCGGCTGATTTGCGTCGATACAGAAGAAAGTTACTCCAACAGTTCAAAACCTGTTACAGCAGCCGGCAAAGCAGCTTCGGAAATGGCGAAAAAATACTTCACTACAGCAGATGGTAAATTTGCTCAAATTGACATAGAATTTGATACAGACGATCCGGTTAAACTTGCTCTAGAAAAACATCGCGACAACTACGGCCGTCTCCTCTGTTACGTACATAAAGATGGAGAAAATTACAACCTCAAACTGATTCAACAAGGCTGGAGTCCCTACTTTGTCAAATACGGGCGCTCCCGATTGTATCACCGACCAATGACTGAAGCAGAATCGGCTGCAAAAGCTTACAATCTGATGATTTGGAATCCGATTACCAATGCCCAAATTCCCTGTCGCAACTATACTATTTTACTGCCTTGGTGGTCGATGCGCGGCTCGATTGTTGAAGATTTCCGCTTGTGTGAAGCAACTACAGAAGCGCTTTCTGTGAGGTTGCACTACCAGAAAATTTTAGCAGCTTCTGAGACAGCTAAACCTATTACTATTTTCTGCGATTTACTGTCTGGAATTAATCAATGGATCGGCGGTCATGCTAGAATTTATGCGGGTTCATCGTATCACAGATTAGATTTGTGGATACCTGATGCTAAAACTGATGAAAAGGCTCCTTTGAAGCGGCTAATCGAGAAGCGTTATGCGGGTATGGGACGGGGATATGTCTATATCAGCGGTAAGATAGAACAATACAAAGGTAAGCCTCAAATAGTTTTAAACAATCTCAAACAATTTTCTGATTTCCCTCCATAAAATTTACTTTTACATGAATTGAATAAAAAAAACGGACAAATAGCAGGGCTGCATCTATCCGAAAGAATTTGTAGTGCGAGGTTCCCCGGTTGCTTGCTATACAATCCCCGCCAGCGGTTTTTTTCGCAAGTCGTAAAAAAATGCTTTTTGCCAAGCCAGAGATGCTTCCAAGCGAACCGGATAGCTGCGATTCACGCATTGTTTTGATTTCAGTAGCATTGCGGTTAAAAATTCCAAATTAGTCTGTTTTTTTTATGAAACTAAATCAATTTATACTATAATACTATCATTGCCAATCTGTAGCTACCAAGAGCTGCGCCATCAATCCCAACTCCAGAGAGGTCAAAGCCATGTGTCAATTACTGGGAATGAACTGCAATGTTCCAACCGATATTTGCTTCTCTTTTGAGGGTTTTTCTGCAAGAGGTGGCAGAACTGACGTTCATCAAGACGGTTGGGGAATTGCTTTTTTTGAAGGTTTGGGGTGTCGCCTTTTTATAGACTCTAAACCTGCTATTGATTCTCCGGTTGCTGAATTAGTGCGCCGCTATCCCATTCATTCAACTAACGTGATTGCTCATATTCGCAAAGCTACTCAAGGCGAAATTTCTCTGGAAAATTGCCATCCTTTTAGTAGGGAACTTTGGGGACGCTATTGGGTGTTTGCTCATAACGGTAATCTGGAAAATTTTCATCCTGAAAGTGCGGGATTTTATCAAGCTGTAGGCAAAACTGACAGCGAAAAAGCATTTTGTTTGATATTAGAAAAGTTGCGAGAAAGTTTCCCTCAAAACAAGCCTGCTTTGACGGAAATCTACGATGTTCTGAACGAAATTACTAAAACTTTGGCAGCGCACGGAATTTTTAACTATTTACTTTCTGATGGAGAACATTTATTTACACACTGTTCTACTAATCTGCATTATATTGTGCGACAAGCACCTTTTGCTAGGGCGCACTCGATCGATGAAGATGTAACTGTGGATTTCCGGGAATTGACACAGGAGGGCGATCGCGTGGCGGTTATTGCTACTTTTCCGCTGACTGATGATGAAGTTTGGACGCAAATTCAACCGGGACAATTGCTGGTATTTCAGGATGGTTTACCTGTGATATCCGGTTCGTAGTGCGGACTTTAACCCGCAAAAAATAACTGACTAAAGTCCGCACGGGCGATCGATACAAAGCATCCCTCGACAGTCAATTGTTCCAGTGGTTTCAATCGCTTTCATAGTGTGCCTTTGTGTTTCTGTGAAATGTCGTTACTGGTTCCCAGATAGAGCCTGGTTACTAGATGCGATCGCCGATCGTAATCTTAACAATTGCCGTATTATTGATGATTAACTACTCATAAACAGTCATATTTTCAAACAAAATAGGTTCAATTCGTTTCAATACTTCCTTAACTAAATCTTCTGGACATTCACCAATCAAACTTGCCTGCCTTGCGCGATAATCTAGAGAACGTAGTTGATCTGTCATAATTACACCTGTCACCGCTTCACCTTCAGGAATGGGAACATAAAACGGATTTTTGCGTTGTGTGGTGCTAATGGGACAGACAAAAACAAACCCCATTTTTCGGTTAAATTTAGTTTGACTGACAACCAGTGCAGGTCGAGTACCCATTTGTTCGTGTCCTGCTTGAGGATCGAAATTGAGGCGAATGAAATGACCTCGTTCGGGGATGTAGTTTACCAAACTTCTTCTCCTTCTGGTTTTCCCCAAGAGATTTCTTCGCTGGGTTCTATTTCGCCTGCTAATAGTTCATCTAAGGTGTATTTTGAAATTTTATGATTTACAGGCTCTATGACCATTTTTCCATTTTCTATACTGCAAATTACGGAATCATCTGCTTTCAGGTTGAACAATTTTACAATATAGTCTGGTATTGGCAAAGCTAAGGAATTACCAAAGTTGCTGATGTGTATTTTTGCTGTCATAAATTTGCGATTTTAACCATCGGGTTTATCTATTATAACAGCTAGATATAAATCGCCTACCAGATTTAGTGTTGTAAATATTTTGAGGGCGATCGCCTTCGGGCAATATCATGACTGCAGGTAGTGTCTAAAAAGTCAAAAAATTGGTTTCAACCGCCGGGTGGGCTATGCAAATACGGCTGCTACGGCTTTCGGCAATGCGGCACAAAATATGCAACTGGATACAAATAATCTTCGCCAGATTCATCAATAACTCGGATATATTGATGTTTCGCAGCGCGAATATCCGGTATCACCTGATAGATTTTTCGCAATTCCAAGGATACTGGATAATCTTGATTGTTAATGCAAACTACAAAATTAGTTTCTAAGTTAAACTTCAACATATTTGCACAAAGTCCTCGGTTCAGGAATAAACGAACCTGCTTGTCGCAACTCTTCCAAGTGCAAGACTATTGCTTCTTTAATTTGCTGTTCTACCTCTTCGAGAGTTGTACCTGTTGCCGCACATCCCGGTAAATCTAGAACGTAAGCAGAATAATTGCTGTTGGCTTTTTTAATCGCAATTGCATAACGCATACTTTCGCGCTGCCGATTTGCGGCTGCGTCTGTCAGCAAAATTGACCCTTCCGCTGTCAATTCCCATCTGTCGCGCGGCGAACCTGTTTCGATATATCGTTTAACAAAGCCATCAGCAGCCAGTTTTTTTAAGACCACCATCATGTCAGGTTCTCGCGGTACATCTCGACGAGAAAGTGCATTGGCGAGTTCGTACCAACTCCACTTTCCTTGACCTTTAGCTACTAATTCCAGCAGCACTAATTCTAGCTGGGTTAATTGAGTTAGGTTTTTCATTAAAAGTCCTCTACGCTTGGATGAAATAAAATACCGAATCCTTCTTTTAATTTATAATCTTCAAGAGTAGCTGTGTGAGCATTGTTCCAAAGTTCATAAGCATCGTCGGGGTTTGTTGGCTGTCCTGTTGGATAGCCTAGTTTTTTATATCTCAGATACTCGCGCAACTCGTGAGTATAGAAGCGTAAATCAACAGGCTCAGCGACAAGGGTTTGGGTAGCGATACTTCTCAACCTTTCTACCATTTTTAGCTCAGCTTCACCAACTGGATTAAATCTGCGAACATGAGCTTCAACTAAGGCAACACCTCGATCTGTAATTTTAACATTTTGATAAGATAAGTTGAGAATTTTTCCGCCCGCTTTTGATGGATTGAAAGGTCTGCCACTTATTGCACCTTTTTTTGTCATAATTATTCTGCTTCGGGAAATTTTTGCTCGTATTGGGCTAAAATTTCTCGAACTGTTTCGGCCGCGATGTCTGATAGGTCTGATTTAGAATAGATAGTCACCAAAACGATCGAATCGCTAGTTTTGAGGTAATAAATAGCACGGTAGCCAGCACTTTTGCCTTTTTGAATGTCGCTGTTTTTAATTCTGACTTTGAAAATTTCGTACTCCATTCCCGGAATGCGATCGCCCGGAAGTTCCCCCGCTTGAAGTTGTTCGATTACAGGCTGAATATCTTTGCGAATGTTGCGATAGCGTTTGCCTAAAGTTCGCAAGTCTCATTGAAATCGAGGGGTGAGTTCAATTGCGATCGGTTGCGGATCGATTGTCATCGATGCCATTCCACAGTTGAGACAAAGGGAGAGTTTGTCCGGTAATTGCCTCATGGAAGCCTTGCTGAATCCCTTCGACGACTGTTTCAGTGGGGTCATCATCGGGATCGATATCAGTGTTTTGACGAATTTTTTGTTGCAGTTCTTTGAAGCGTCCTTTATAGATATCTTCCCATTTATCGGACTGCAAGAATTTGATAAAGGCTAAAACTTCTTGTTGCTGGTCTGGCGATAAGACCTTCACATTTTCCAAAATGGCTTGTTCGACGGTCATAATTATCCCTTTTTTTTGATTGTTATTCTACAATCTAGTAACAATATTATATCAAACGGGTGGCTTGACAGCAATTCAGGGGTGACTTCAATTAAATTAGCTTGGGATACTCAGTTAGTTTATCCATTGTACTATTTCCTATACTTACGCAGCAAAACTATTAACCAGTCTAACTGTAGGTCTGTCTGCACTTGTGGGCGATCGCAAATAACTTCCAGGTAGCGTGGTAACTGCTACAATGTTTCCCAACAAATCGAAGAACTCAAGGCCATAACCTGTTTCTAGTCCCTCGACGAGTGCTATTGATTTACCAGTCCTCGCAGTTCCTTAATGTCGATGTGGATTCCTTGACGTTTCAGATATTGGCTCAAGTTAATCTGGATGAATAAATCTTTGAGTTCTTCAGCAATCTCTGCCGGGGGATTGCCAGATAACGCAGTTGCAATTAGACGTTCTGCCATTCGTAATTCGCCACATTCAATCGCTAAAGATGCTGCGCTGCGGTGAAGCACAGAACGAGTGGGCTCAGCATCAAGGGCGTTAGCGATTAAGGCTGCAGCCTGAGTTTCTTGTTCAAAGGCTTGGCGCGTCAATTGTGCAGCCAACTCCAACGCACCTCTTAAGCTGGCGACTGCCGCTGCTTCGGCTAAATCCATTGCTTGTTTGTGGAGCGATTCAATCTGGCTCATTGGAGTACGGTTCCTTCAGGATTTTGCTTGGCACTAATAATAGAAATCGGTCGGCTGAACTCTACTACAATGATATACGCTGGCAAGCCTTGTGCGTCTGAGGCGCGGGTTTGTTCAGTTTTCAGCTTGACTCTAGTATTGATTTGACTTTGATTGCCTTTGCGAATTCCAGAAACCTCTAGCCGAGCCATTCGCTCAAATGGCAGTGTGGTAGCTGAATTTTGACTTCCTAACCAATAGTCAAATCCAGTTCCTTTGCGAGAGCGTTCAATGACTGTGAGATTTGTTAATTGCAAAATTAACAGGAATGCGATTCCATAAGCAGCCTGCTCGGTAGTATATTCTTGGTCATTCCAACATCGTCGGGTTTGCTCGGTGACTGGCTGCCAATCTAACTTGAATTTGGCAGAAAATTCTCCCTCAACTTTAAGTGTTACTCCTGGTTGGTGAGCTTCATCGGTTAGACAAATCGCACCTGCTTCTGCGATCGCGGCTCCAAAGGCAGGTGTAATCGCAGGGAGTCCCTGGCTAAGGCTTTGTAAGTTTAAGATTTGAATCTGGCTCAAAGCGACGTTGCTCTATGGAAAGTAGATATTCAATTTTACTCTCAGTTGCGACAATTTGAGTAGATCGCCACTATTTTTAGACGATCGCCTTCCTCGACTTGGGGTCATCATCGCGATTGTACTATTTCCTCTACTTACGCAGCAAAACTATTAACCAGTCTAACTGTAGGTCTGTCTGCACTTGTGGGCGATCGCAAATAACTTCCAGGTAGCGTCGCAACTGCTACAGTGTTTCCCAACAAATTGAAGAACTCAATGCTATAACCTGTTTCTAGTCCTTCAACGTGATGCTGTTCAACAACTGTACCGATATCGCCAGCATCAAGTCCTTCTTCTGGAAAGTTGCATAGCAAAATGACATTTGAATAAAGTTGATAATTCATATTTTACTCTAAGTACGCTCGTCGCATCAATCGCGTTTTCCCGGTATAATTTCAGTTTCGCCGTCACAGGAAAGTTCACTACAGTTATTATTTGATACGCTTTTTCATATTTATTGAGTAGTCTAGACCTCCTATTACGCAAGTTAGTCCTATCAATATAAAAAAAATACCATCTATATAGCGTATGCCTCTTCTATCTTCTTCAATCATTAGATTTTGTTCTGCCTCTCGATTATTTAAGAAAAACGCTTTTATTCGCTTTACTATCGATTGCTTACGCCATTTATTTGACATTCTGCCAACAGATTCGTAAAAAGGCATAAGAATAATTTCACCTTTTTGAGTTAGTAGACGAATTTGCTGACCATCGTCAATAAATTCGATTTTTTGTATTTCATTGGTTTGCCATGTTTTTGTGGAAATCTTGCCCAGCCAGTCCACTCTTGTTAGCTCGCATATTCCTTGTTCAGACTCCGCTCGTTGACATATCAACTTACTCATCTGTGCCGTTGCAACAGATACTGTACCTATTAGGAAAAAAGGTAGACTAATAGCTAGCCCAATAAGCCAGGGATGTTTTTTAAAGGTGATGTTCATATAAATGATATCTCACCTTTCGCGTTACAGGACTGCCATGCGCTCTCACTACAAGTTTTTGACTCTTTGCCAGTCGATCGATTGTACCTGAAATTTATCAATTGCTCCATAACAGACCTTATAAAGGTAAATATGCAATACGATTAACCCAGTCTTCTGCTTCAGATGTTTGCCATATCTTGATTAGATGGTTGATTGCTTCGCCTATTGGGAAACTTTGTAACACAATAATCACTCCCGAACTGGTTTGAGTCGCTGCAAATTCAGCAAAGTATCTTGGCATAGTTCTTTTGTCGTGAGAAACGAGAACTCTACCGTCTTGGGCTACAAAATTTAAGACTTCCAAATCAGTCAAACCAGTTAAATTTGATAGGTTTGATGTTTGAAAATCAAGAGTTGGTTCGCGTCTCACAATACCCATTACAATCGCTTGGTTCAAATCAGCATCTGCTTGAAAGCGAATTTTCATAACTAGCTGGTGCGATCGGTGTATAGTTTTTGATAAAGTAATGAATTACTTTCCCTTGCTTGCTGTCTCAAGGTTTCAAATAGTTGTTCTCCCTCGAATAAATAAGCATCAATAGCTGTGCGGTTAGCAAGATAAAAAGAAATCCCACCATAAACTTCTTCTAGTGTTAGCACAGGGAATGATTGAACGATACTTTCAGGGGATTGTCCCGCCAGGAAAGCATAGACAATTGAATCTAAAGAAACGCGCTTCCCCAGGATGCGGTAGCAACCATCTTGTTCTTCAACGTACTGTTTTGCTGTTAATATTGCTGCACTCATAGTTTACCTACTTTCATGCTCATTACTCGTTCCCAAACAGAGCCAATTGGTGACAACTTAAGACTGAAACCCACAATAAATGTCGCTTTTAGGCAAAGTCTAGATCCCCCTAAATCCCCCTTAAGAAGGGGGACTTTGAAAGAACGCTCTTGTCCCCTTCTAGATCCCCCTAAATCCCCCTTAAGAAGGGGAGTAGGGGTTGACTTTGAGAAGATTTCTTGTCCCCCCCTTATTAAGGGGGGTTAGGGGGGATCTAGACTTCGACACAAACAAGAAAGACCCTTGCTACATCAGTAGAATTCTATCGCAGAACCCTAGCTACCCCCAATTCGGGCCACATCGCGAGCGTTTTCTTCAAACGCAGCCGTCAGCGCATCATCACCGCTTAAACCCGATGCGATCGCCCTTTCAATAGCCTGCAACACCCGCTTGTAATCGCGCGGCATCACCTTCACAAACACCGGCACCATCTCATCCCAATTTGCCAAAACCTTCGACGCTTTCGCACTTCCAGTCAAATCAACATGAGTTTGAAGCATCAGCCGCAAATCAGCAATCTCCTCAACATCCTCCAATTTTTCCAAATCCACCATCGACATATTGCAGCGAGTAGCAAAATCCCCCGCCTCATCCAAAATATAAGCAACACCGCCACTCATACCCGCTGCAAAATTGCGCCCGGTTTCACCCAAAACTACAACCTTGCCGCCAGTCATGTACTCGCAACCGTGATCGCCCACACCTTCAACTACTGCATTCACGCCGGAGTTACGCACCCCAAAACGTTCGCCCGCCATCCCCCGGATGAAAACGTCACCAGCGGTGGCTCCGTAAAGCACCACGTTGCCGACAATCACATTTTCCTCTGCGACAAAGGTAGAAGCCGGCGACGGATACAAGATGATTTTGCCGCCGCTGAGGCCCTTGCCCAAATAGTCGTTGGCCTCGCCTTCGAGCTCTAGGGTGACTCCCTTGGGTACAAATGCGCCAAAGCTTTGTCCCGCGCTACCTTGGAAGTGCAGGTGTACCGTGTCATCGGGTAAACCTTCCCAGTGGCGTTTGGTGATTTCGTTGCCGAGAATTGTGCCGACAACGCGGTTGATGTTGGTAATCGGCAGTTTGGCGTGCACTTTTTCGCCGTTTTCGATCGCACCTTTGCACAAATCCAACAACACAGTCATATCCATCGACTTTTCCAACCCGTGATCCTGCGCCATCTGACAGTAGCGCCCGACATCCGCCCCAACATCCGGCTGGTAAAGGATTTTCGAGAAATCCAAACCCTTGGCCTTCCAATGCGCCACCGCTTGCTGAGGTTCCAAAACGTCGGTACGCCCCACCATTTCATTCAGCGTGCGGAAACCCAACTGCGCCATAATTTCCCGGACTTCCTGCGCGACGAAGGTCATAAAGTTTACCGTGTGATCCGGATCGCCGGTAAAGTTTTTCCGCAGCAGCGGATCTTGGGTTGCAACACCCACCGGGCAAGTGTTCAGGTGACATACGCGCATCATGATGCAGCCCAATGTCACCAGCGGCGCGGTAGCAAATCCGAATTCCTCCGCACCAAGCAAGGCAGCAATTGCTACATCGCGACCGGTTTTCATTTGTCCGTCGGTTTCGACAACAATCCGGCTGCGGAGATTATTGAGTACCAAAGTCTGGTGAGTTTCGGCCAATCCCAACTCCCAAGGTAATCCCGCGTGTTTGATCGAAGTCTGCGGCGAAGCGCCCGTACCGCCGTCGTAGCCGGAGATGAGCACGACATCGGCGTGGGCCTTCGCAACCCCAGCGGCGATCGTCCCGACTCCCACTTCCGACACCAATTTGACGCTAATCCGCGCTTCCCGGTTGGAATTTTTCAAGTCGTGGATCAATTCGGCCAAATCTTCGATCGAATAAATGTCGTGGTGAGGAGGAGGCGAAATCAAACCCACACCAGGAGTCGAATTCCGTACTTTCGCAATCCACGGGTATACTTTTTTACCAGGCAACTGTCCGCCTTCTCCGGGTTTTGCCCCTTGCGCCATCTTGATTTGCAGTTCCCGCGCTTGGGAAAGGTACAAGCTGGTAACGCCGAAACGCCCGGAAGCAACTTGTTTGATCGCGCTGTTTTTCGAGTCGCCGCGATCGTTTGTCCAAGTATATCTTTCCGGATCTTCGCCACCTTCACCGGTGTTCGATTTACCACCAATGCGGTTCATCGCTACAGCCAAAGATTCGTGGGCTTCTTGGGAAATCGAACCGTAACTCATCGCCCCAGTTTTGAAGCGTTTGAGAATAGATTCCACGGGTTCGACTTCCTCAATCGGGATTGATTCCCGCTGCTTGAATTGCAACAAACCGCGCAAGGTAAAATGCTGCTGGTTTTGTTCGTTAACCAGCCCAGAATACTGTTTGAAAAGCGTATAACTGCCCTCGCGCACCGACTTTTGCAGCGCGTGAATTGTCTGCGGGCTAAACAAATGCGCCTCGCCTTCTTTCCGCCACTGATATTCGCCGCCGACATCGAGAGTATGTCCGCTGCTGGGGCGTTCTGGGAAGGCGTGGGTGTGGCGCAAAATTGCTTCTTGGGCGATGACTTCCAAGTCTACACCTTCAATCCGGGAAGCTGTCCAAGCAAAGTATTTATCGACTACGGATTTGTTCAAGCCAATTGCTTCAAAAATCTGCGCGCCACGGTAACTTTGAATTGTCGAAATCCCAATTTTCGAGGCAACTTTCGTCACGCCTTTGGTGGCGGCTTTGATGTAGTTTTTGCAAGCTGTTTTGTAATCGACATTTAGCAGCAAACCTTGTTGGATCGAATCGGCGATCGTCTCGAAGGCCAAATACGGATTAATTGCACCGCAGCCGTAGCCGATTAAAGTTGCAAAGTGGTGCACTTCTCGCGGTTCGCCGGATTCGAGAACGAGTCCCGCCCGCGTGCGCGTACCTTGGCGGATCAAGTGGTGGTGGAGGCCCGCAACCGCCAGCAGCGCCGGAATTGGGGCTTTGTCTGGACTGATACCCCGATCGCTCAAAATGATGATATTCACCCCAGAGGCGATCGCGCTGTCTGCTGCTGCAAAAACCTCTTCTAAGGCTTGTTCTAGACCTTTCACACCGCTTTTGGGGTCAAACAAAATCGGTACGGTGACGGACTTGAAATTGCCCTCATTTACGTGTTGGAGCTTAGCTAATTCTTCATTGCTGAGAATTGGCGTTTTCAGTTCAATCAAATGGCAGCTTTCCGGTTCTGGTTTGAGCAAATTGCGTTCAGCGCCGATCGTAGTTTCGGCAGAAGTTACAATTTCTTCGCGGATAGAATCGATCGGCGGATTGGTAACTTGAGCAAACAGTTGCTGGAAGTATTCGTAAAGCAGCTTTGGTCGGTTCGACAAAACAGCTAGCGGCGTATCTGCACCCATTGCACCGACAGCTTCCACGCCGTTTGTTGCCATTGGCGCTAACAGCAACCGCAGTTCTTCAAAGGTGTAGCCAAAGGCCATTTGGCGCTGGATCAATGTTTCGGGGTCGGATTCTGCGACTGCTGGCGCATCTGGGAGTTTGGCAATCTCGACCATGTGCTGGTCAATCCACTGGCGGTACGGGTGTTCTGTGGAAATTTTGGTTTTGATTTCTTCATCAGAAACGATGCGGCCTTCCTCAGTATTTACTAGGAACAGCCGCCCCGGTTGCAGGCGGCCTTTTGATAGGATTCTTTCTGGGGCGATCGGCAAAACTCCGGCTTCGGATGCCATAATTACTAAGTCGTCTTTGGTGACGCAGTAGCGGGAAGGGCGCAAACCGTTGCGATCGAGCACAGCGCCGATCGATGTACCATCGGTAAATGCGATCGAAGCCGGGCCGTCCCAAGGTTCCATCAAGCAGGAATGGTATTCGTAGAAAGCTTTTTTCTCGTCACTCATGGACTCGTGGGCCGTCCAAGGTTCGGGAATCATCATCATTACGGCGTGGGGTAAAGAACGCCCGGCCAAATATAGCAATTCTAAAGCGTTGTCAAAGATTGTCGAGTCGCTACCTTCGATGTTGATTAAGTTCGGGATTTTCTTTAAATCGTCTCCGAACAACTCCGACTCGAACAAGGATTGCCGCGCGTGCATCCAGTTGATGTTGCCGCGCATGGTGTTGATTTCGCCGTTGTGGGCGATGTACCGGTAAGGGTGCGATCGTTCCCAACTCGGAAAAGTATTGGTGCTGAAGCGCGAGTGAACTAGGGCTAGAGCGCTTTCCATGTCGGGGTCGTGGAGGTCGGGATAGTAATCGCCGACTTGCACGGGCATTAACATTCCTTTGTAGACGATCGTCCGGCAGGAGAGTGTGGAATTATACCAATAGGGGTCTACTTCCGTCCTGCGGATGGCGTTGTGAGCGCGTTTGCGGATCACGTACAGTTTCCGCTCGAAGGCAGCCTCGTCGATACCTGCGGCGCGCCGGAGGAACACTTGCTGCATGAAGGGTTCGCTAGATTTGGCGGTGTCGCCGAGGGACGAGTTGTCCGTGGGCACATCGCGCCAGCCGAGCACTTCCTGGCCTTCTTCTGCCGCGATTTCCTCAAATATGCGCTGGCCGTTTTCGCGTTCCGTCTGATTTGGCGATGAGTAAATCGCGCCAACTCCGTACTCGCCGGCTTCTGGAAGTTCGATGTTGAGGGCCGCCGTTACTTTTTTCATGAATTTGTGCGGCACTTGCATCAAAATTCCCGCCCCGTCTCCGGTGTTGGGTTCGCAGCCGCAGGCCCCCCGGTGGTCGAGGTTCAGCAGGATTGTTAGTCCCTGTTCGACGATTTCGTGGGATTTGTTTCCTTTCATGTGTACGATGAACCCGACTCCGCAAGCGTCGTGCTCGAACTGCGGATCGTAAAGGCCTTGTTTTGCTGGCAGTCCGTTGCTATTCATTTGGATAAGTCTCTCAAAGTGATCAAAAAATTGCGATCTAGAGCAGAGCGCGGGATGACGATCGATCTAGTATGATGTATTATATATAGATTTACTGTATTGGGTAGATGCAGGAAAAAATTATTGCTGGTGCGATCGATCGTGCAAAAATATTTATAACCGATGAGTTAAGTGTTAGGAACTCCGGGCTAAATATTTATGCTGAAAAAATATCTAATTATTAGCGCGTCTAGATTGGAATGATTTAACCGCAGAGAACGCAGAGAACACAGAGTCAGAGAAGAGAGAGAAATAATTAGGATGTCAACTGATACCAATTTTTTATGAGGCTGCATAGAATCTGATCTCCCTGGCACCCCCCTTAATAAGGGGAGTAGGGGGTGGGACAAGATTCTTCTCAAAGTCCCCCTTCTTAAGGGGGATTTAGGGGGATCGAAATATATGCAACTTCACATTAAATTGGTATGACATCTTGCATCATTGTCAAAATAGCATTAAACGTATTCAGGAAACATTTTTATGAGCAGGCAAAAAATACTCTTAGATCCGGTTTTACCGACAGAAGAAGAAACAATAGCTATCAAGTTGTTGGATAAAATGCTATCTCTCAAGATAGAAAATGGTGATTCTGAGACATTCAAAGTAAAACTTGTGGAAGTGGGCGGGGAAGAAATCGCACTTCCTGAATCTCTCTATCAATTGTTGTGTCAAGCTGCACATTTGATGGCGGCTGGTAAAGCAGTATCTTTAGTGCCAATTGAGCAAGATATGACTGTTGAAGCAACTGCTAGTTTGCTGAATGTGTCGCCAGAATTTGTGATGAAATTGCTCGATGATGGGGAAATTGCCTATGGAAAAGTAGGAAACCAGCGGCGGATTAGTTTGGCAAGTGCGATCGCGTACAAACAGCAGCGTAGTGTTAAGCGCCGTGAAATTCTCAAGGAATTAGCTGAGTTTAGCCAGGAAGAGGAATTGCATGAGACCAGAGTATACAGCTAGCAGGTTGATTCCTTATCCTGTTGTTTTGGATTCCTGCGTGATATTTCCTATGCACTTGCGCGATACGCTATTTCGTGCTGCGGAGATTGGGTTGTATGATTTATATTGGTCGCAAGAAAATTTAGACGGTGCAACTCGCAATCTTATTAATACTGGAAGGATGAAAAGTGAGAGGGCGGCGCGTTTTGAGGCTGCACTTAAGGCAGCTTTTCCTAATGCAATGGTTGAAGTTCCAGAGAATTTGATTCAACAGATGACTAACGATCCAGGGATCGCCATGTCGCTGCGGCTGCGGTAGTTGCTAAAGCTCAAGTTATTGTTACATCCAACCTGAGAGATTTTCCACGAGAGTCTTTAAATCCTTGGGGAATTACAGCTATGCACCCCGATGTTTTTCTGAATCGTCTTTATGAGGTTGCACCGGATTTGATGGCTAATGTAGTCAGCAAACAAGTTGAGGATTTGAAAAATCCACCCCTGACTGTTGATGAATGACTTGTCAGGTTGAGGGAAGAAGTTCCGGTTTTTGCAGATAATATTCAACGCTATTATGAGAATATTTCGTAGGTTGTAGTTAAGGGCGATCGCTATGCACAAAAATTCCCACAGTTCGATATTGCGGTCATTGTTCTGCAAGCACCATCAAATCGCTTGGCAGATTTGAAGCTTTTATCTCCCAAAGTTTTAGCCATTTTAGCAATGGCAACCAGAGAACAAGTTATGATTGTCAGTGCACAGCTTTAAGCAATACATTCTCAGCGATTTTTCCCAACCGCTGAACAAGCTGATTATTAAAATGAATGGCGATGGTGACAATGCCGTTACCGAAGTTACCTATAAACCTGCAGAACAACGAGTTTACATTAACAAAACCCACTATTTTGAAGGCATCGTATCCGAAGTTTGGGAGTTTAAAATTGGCGCTTATCAGGTGTTGGGAAAATGGCTGAAAGACCGCAAAAAAGCCAAACGCACTTTATCCTTTGATGATGTGCTGCACTATCAAAAGGTGTGGTGGCGCTCAAAGAAACTATGCAAATGATGGTAGAAATAGAGCGACTGATTCCTGGTTTTCCGATAGAGTAAAGTTCAGGACTTACTGACTCCGACAAAGAAACCGGGTTTTTACCGAATCTGTGTACAGTAACGAAGTTTTTTTGTAAAAAACCCGGTTTATGGGGCTATGCGTAAGTCCTATTACGTTATAATTTAGCTAGAATATTCTATCTGTAAAAACGGGATAGTAAATAATGACACTCACCCAATTAAAAATCGATCTAGCCTCCTTAAATTCAGCCGATAAAGCAGCCGCTATAGAAATTTTACTTCAAACTTTAACCAACGGTTCTCTAGGCATTAAAAAGACTCCCGGCGTGTGTGGCGGCGATGCCTGTGTTGGCAATACTCGCATACCAGTTTGGTCACTGGTGTGCGATCGACGTTTAGGTGCTTCCGATGCTATCATCCTAGAATCATTTCCCGATCTAACCGCCGCTGACTTGGTAAATGCTTGGGCTTATGCTGATGCTTATCCAGAGGAAATTGAACAGGCAATTAAAGAAAATGATGAAGTTATGGAAGAAAGCAAGGTTTATTAAAAGTTGGCACGTTTTTACACAGATGAAAACTTCCCGCTACCAGTCGTAGAATTATTGCGGGCTTTGGGTCACGATGTATTAACAGCGAGGGAAGCAGGGAATGCAAATCTTCAAATTCCTGACGAAGATGTGTTAGCTTTTGCTGCAAGCAATTACCGAACAGTTTTAACGCGAAATCGCCGTCATTTCATGCGATTACACCTTCAAAACTCTGACCATAGTGGTATTGTTGTTTGCACGGAAGACCCGAATTTTAAAAGGCTGGCGACGCGAATTGATGATGCTATTTCTACCCTGGATACTTTGAGTGGTAAATTGATTCGAGTTAACCGTCCTTCGATGTAAAAAAAGCCGTAGCTTGCGGGGCCTGGGCGCGATCGCCCTTGTCAAATCTACAGCAATTGTGAGATTCTGTACGTAGCCTTGACTGCGTATAGAATCACAATTATGTTGAAATGCGTAAGTTCTGTGAAGAGTTGATGTAGATTGGTAAATTCGATCGCATACCGGGTGACAGTAGCTAGGGTAATTTTGCTATGGTTGTTAAGGCAGGTCGATCGGGCTGATAAGATTTCTCGGTAAAACTGTACAGTTCGCTAACTCGTCCGCGCGGGTGGGCTGCGATTGTAACAACAAATTAGCTGCCCTCAAAACCCAACGTCGTTTACCAAAGGATTCAGCAAGCAATCCTCAAGGAGTGAAAATCATGGTTCAAACTCAAGAAATTTCTCAAATATCTACTCTGCTGGCATCCGCAGCATCCAACGGAATAGCCGCTACAGAATTGCGCCCTTGGGGCTCGTTTACCACCCTAGAAGAAGGCCCTGGATATAAAATTAAGCGAATCGAAGTTAAACCCGGACACCGCCTCAGCCTGCAAATGCACCACCACCGCAGCGAACACTGGATCGTAGTTTGCGGTACCGCAAAAGTTACCTGTGGCGAAACAGAACAAGTTTTGTTTACAAATCAATCTACCTACGTTCCTCAGTGCATTTCTCACCGCTTGGAAAATCCAGGAGTTATCCCCCTGATTTTAATTGAAGTGCAGAATGGCGAATATCTCGGAGAAGATGATATTATCCGCTTTCAAGACGATTACGCCCGCACCGAAAAAGCCAAGTAACTGATTAACTGGTTATTTGTTATTTGTTGTTTGTTATTTGTTGTTTGTTATTCGCACCAATCAGTAACCAGTAACCAGTAACCAGTAACCAGTAACCAGTAACCAATAACCAGTAACCAATAACCAATAACCAGTAACCAATAACCAATAACTAATAACCAATCATGATTAATCTGAGCCCAACAGCAGTCACAGAAGTAAAGCGCCTCAAGTCAAAACATTCAAACCGCAATGCTTTATTTCGTCTGGGCGTAGAATCGAGCGGCTGCTCCGGTTTATCCTATACAATGGCATTTGACGATGCCGCAAGCCCAGAAGACACTGTATACGAGTCCGAGGGAATTCAAGTAGCGATCGACCCCCAGCACTTAAAATATCTCAATCAACTAACCTTAGATTATTCAGAAGACTTGATGGGCGGAGGTTTCCGGTTCCACAATCCCAATGCAGCCCAAAGCTGTAGCTGCGGCAACTCCTTTTCTGCAAAAGAATAATCAAACAGCAGTCAGTCGCAGATAATTCTTCAATCTCCAAGAAACCCCCAGCATTCACGACCAGATTTTCTTAAAATCATCTCCGTTTATCCGCGTTACATCTGCTGAAAATCTGCGGTTTTCAGAGTAAAATATCGCTCCAATATATCATCTCAAATCTAACATAGATTAACGTAACGCACCTGAAAAGAATCAGGAAAAATTAATATTATGATGACAGTCAAAGACTTAGAAAAAGTTCAAAAAACCTTCAAAGAAGCCGATCAAGATTACCAATTAGAATTAGAAAACGGGAAGATTATCATTGTGGGCCCATCAGATATTGTATCTAGCGAAATAGGTGTACTTTTCATTTGGCTGCTCGCCAATTGGGTTTATCCCCGCCGTTTGGGGCGAATTTTTGACTCCGCAGGCGGCTTTATTTTACCGGATGCTAACCTCACAGCACCCGATGTTTCTTTTGTGCGGGCCGCGCGTCTGAGGGAAAGTCCCCGTTATTTCGGAGAATTAGTCCCAGACTTGGTAGTAGAAATTAAATCACAGAGCGATCGCATTAAACCGCTAGAAAAAAAGCTCCTGAATTTTATCCAACTAGGAGCGCAAGTAGGAATTTTGATCGATCCAGACGAACAAACTGTTACAGTTTACCGTCAGGAATGCGAACCAATTGTATTGGGAAACGAAGATGTTTTAACAGTAGCCGAACTTTTTCCCGGTTGGGAATTGCCAATTTGTCAACTGTGGCCGCCAATTTTTACTGAAGCAGAAACTCAAGCATAATTTTGCATTTTAATATAAGTAATTTGAACGAACCGCGAAGACGCAAAGGACGCGAAAGAAGAGAATAGAAATTCTTTGTTAGCAAATTTGGGAGAAGCGCTAGAAAAAAACTGCGGCCACAGCATCAAAGCTTCCTATCTTTCCGCCTTTCATATTGCTAAAAAAATCTAACGCTTTTTCTCTTTTCTTCCTTCGCGTCCTTTGCGTCTTCGCGGTTTATAAAAAAAATCAAAGTCCCGCCAAAATTTCTATATACAATTAACACGCCAAACAGTACAATTTGAGGTTAATTTAAAAATAGTTAATTAATGAAACTGAGAACTCGCAAATTATGGCTCGGTATAATATTTTGTAGCTTTAACCCGATCGCCCCCAGCATAACCCCCAGCATAGCCCAAATCGTCCCCGACACCACGCTACCAGTCAATTCTACCGTGACAGTCAGCGGCAAAAACAGCTCGATAGAGGGCGGCACGACAGCCGGAAGCAATCTATTTCACAGTTTTCGAGAATTTTCGGTTTTGACGGGAAACACGGCTGTTTTCAACAATTCCGCAGACATTCAAAATATTTTTACCCGCGTTACCGGCGGCTCGATTTCTAATATTGACGGCGAGTTGAAAGCTAACGGTACTGCAAATCTATTTTTGCTCAATCCTAACGGGATTATTTTTGGCCCGAATGCTTCGTTAAATATTGGCGGTTCGTTTTTGGCGACTACGGCGAATGCTGTAGATTTTGGCGGTGGGGCGAATTTCTCTGCGACTTTTCCTCGACAAAATACGCCTTTGTTAATCGTTAGCGTGCCTCTGGGCCTGCAATACGGACAGTCTTCTGGAAGTATAGTAAATCGATCGACCGACGGATTGCAAGTGCGATCGGGCAACAGTCTGATACTTGCCGGCGGCGATGTGAGATTGGAAGGCGGAGTTTTACTCGCTCCCGGCGGTAGAGTAGAACTCGCAGCCGTTGCTGGCTCTGGAACTGTGCCGCTCAACTTCCTCGGTAACAATGTGAGTTTAGTTTTTCCCACCGGCATCGAAAGAGGCGATATATCTCTGACAAAGGAGGCGGGAATCAACGTGCGCGCAGCAGGCGGCGGGAATGTTATTGTCAACGCTCACAACTTCAACGCTTCAGAAGGCAGCACAGTGCGGGCGGGAATCAATCTAGGGCTGGGTGCGGCGGGCGCTAGAAGTGGAGATATTTATGTTAGCGCGTTGGGTGCGATCGCGATCGACGGTGAAGGCACATTTCTTTCTAATGCAGTGCTGTCAGACGCTACAGGCACCGGCGGCGATGTCAACCTCACAGCCAACTCGCTTTCTGTCACCAACGGCGGTCAAATATACGCCGGGACTTACGGGCGGGGAGATGCCGGCAACGTCAATATTAACCTCAGCGGTGCAGCCTCCTTTGATGAAATCGGCGACGGCATTTCCAGCGGTGCGTACAGTCGGGTGGAAGAAGCAGCCGCAGGAAACGGAGGCAATGTCAATCTCACAGCAGCCTCGCTTTCGATAACTAATGGGGCTGCCCTGCAAGCCAGCACCTACGGACGCGGGAATGTCGGCAGCGTCAACGTTAACGTCGCCGATACAGTGATTTTGGATGGGACGAGTTCCGAAACCGAGGTTTTCTCCAGCGGTATCTACAACCGAGTGGAGACATCCGACAGCGCAGTCGGTCAGGGTGGTAGCATTAATATCGCCGCGGGTTCGCTGTTTTTGACTAATGGTGCTGTGATTACTGCTAGCACCGGCGCCCGGGGCAATGCTGGAAATCTAACGGTGACAGTCCGCGACGGCATTACCTTGGATGGTATCGGTCGATTCTCGTCGGCTTTGGGAGTTGGACAGTCCAGCGGTTTGTACAGCAGTGTCAAAGACACAGCAGTTGGAGAAGGCGGCAATATTCGCGTCAGTGCTAATTCGCTGTCGGCGACAAACGGTGCTGTTGTGATTGCCAATACTTTTGGTGTCGGCAACGGCGGCAGTATTCAAATTAATGTTAATTCTGTCAATCTGGCGGGTGTTGATTCTGGCGGACAGTCTAGCGGCATATTTACGCCGACTGAACCAAGTGCGATCGGCAACGCCGGAGAAATTACAATTAATTCTGATATGTTGCGGCTGGCTGACGGCGCTGTTGTCAGTTCCGCAACTCTCAATTCCAGCAGCGGCGGCAATATTGCGATTAATGCCCGCACCTTGGAACTCGTTAACGGCGCACAAGTGTTGACTACTGCTAACCGCAGCGGCAGTGCGGGAAATATTCAGTTGAACGTTTCTGAAAGTATAAGCCTTTCTGGGAGCGATCGCACTTTTGGCGATCGACTCAATAGATTCGGTCAAGATTTAGTTAGCAACTCCGGTGCTGCTAGCGGAATTTATGCCAATACATCTGAAAATTCTACAGGTGCAGGCGGCACTTTAACCGTTCAAACCAGGCAATTAACTGTCCGAGATGGCGCAGCAGTTACTGTCAGTGCCGACGGCAAAGGCGCAGCAGGAAATTTAACAATTGCGGCCGACTCAATTCGTTTAGATAGCGGCGCAATTAAAGCCACAACCCAAGCCGGCAATTTCGGCAACATCACCTTGCAAGCACCGGATTTGCAACTGCAGGGTAACAGTCAAATTACTACTAACGCCTTCGGTACTGCCACCGGCGGCAATATCGATATTAACACCAAGTTTTTAATTGCTAAGGAAAATAGCGACATCCGCGCCAACGCAGTCCGAGGCCGAGGCGGGAATATTATCATTACTGCCGAAGGCATTTTTCAATCTTTAGACAGCGACATCGACGCCAGTTCAGAATTAGGAATTGACGGCAATGTCGAACTCAGAACACCCGATACTGACCCCGTAAAAGGATTAAATCAACCAGAAATCCTCGGAGTTCCCCCGGCACCTGCACAAACTTGTCAAACTAGAGGCCAAAGGACAAGTCGGTTTGTCATCACCGGGCGCGGCGGTTTGCCCCCTAGTCCCAGGGAACGAGTCAGCAGCGAGCATAATTTTGAGGCAGTGAAGGAGCTGATTGTGGAGGCTCAAGGCTGGATAATTAATGCTAAGGGGGAGATTGAATTGGTGGCTAATTCGGCTGCTGTTGTTCCTTACAGCCCTGGGAGAGCGCCTGTTTGCCACTGAATAGCGCGCGATCGATTTTGTGCGGCGGGCTTTGAGCAAGGCCCTAAAAACGCTGTTTCTTTTGATCTCATTGTCGATCCTAAGTGAACAGTATTGTAAAAAAGCGGACGGTCGTCCGCACTGCGAACCAATCAATTTTAGACCGGACAGGATTTAAGACCGTTTCCCTCCCGGTATCGCCGCTCAATTCACCGCCGGAACTGTTGATTCTACCGGTCGAATAATTGCCGGTTTATTAGTAGATTTTTCTTGAAAAACTGCCTTGAGTGCCAAGTCTAGATTTTCGGCCATAACAATGCGGTTTTCGTAGGCAACAATAACTCTGACTAAAGTTGGCAAACTATTGCGCTCCGCTTCTAAATAAAGAGGTTCTACGTACAGCAAAGATTGTTCGATTGGAATTACTAATAAATTTCCTTGAATTGCTTTTGAACCCTGACGATTCCAGAGAGATATTTGTTCGGAAATAACCGGGTCTTGATTGATTAATGCTTCTATTTGTTCCGGCCCGTAAACTAATCGCTGTTTGGGAAACTGGTATAACAGCAATTTTCCGTAATTTTTGTCGTCCGATCGCCCTGCAATCCAAGCAATTAAATTGTTGCGACCTACTGGTGTAAACGGCAGCAGCAAAATAAACTCTTCGGAAGTTTCCGTCGGCAGTTTCGTAATCAAATAGTACGGTGCTACCGCCTGCTGTTCGCTGCCGTAAATTTCCTTGGGAACTCGCCACAAATCCTCCCGATTGTAAAATACCTGTGGGTCTTCCATGTGATAAGTTAGCAAGCGTTCCGATTGAACGTTCAACAAATCTACTGGATACCTAATATGTTTGCGGATAGCCGGAGGCATTTTGTCAAGGGGTTTGAAGAGTCCGGGAAAGATCCGAATCCAACTTTTAATAATCGGATCGGAGGGATTCGCAACATAGAAGTCAACCGATCCGTGGTAAGCATCAATGACTACTTTTACTGAGTTGCGGATGTAGTTAAATTCATTTTGACCCGGATCGGAATACGGGTAGCGATCGCTCGCTGTATAGGCATCGATAATCCAGTAAAGATAGTTAGGAGGATCGTTATTATTAGTTTTTGAGGAAGAAGGCTGATTTTTTTGACGATTTTTAGCGTTGTTTTTTTCTATATCATTTTTACTCAAATTGGCGTTTGCTACTACCAAATACGGGTCGGAATCGTAGCGCAAAAAAGGAGCGATCGCCTGAACTCTTTGGTTAATGTTTCGGCGGTACAATAATTTAGTTTCGGGCGTAAAATTGCGAGTCAGCACCATTTGCCAATTTTTGAGATAATTAGCAAACAGCCAGCGCCGCCACAGAGAACCGATCGCAATTCCGCCTCTGCCGTTGTAATTGTTGTAAACATTTTCTTCGCCGCTGGGATAGTCGAATTCCTTGACTTGTGTGGGTGTCATCACGTTTGTATCTGTGAGGGCACCGTAGTAAATGCGCGGATAGCCGATCGGGAGACTCATCCGAATTCGATCGCTAGTTATATCTAAAGCAGTCTCTCCTTTCTCGGCTGGAACTCCAATATCTTTAACAAAATAATCGGGTAAACCGCCGACACCGACTGTGTTTACGGGAGAAAGAGTAAAGCCGTAACCGTGCGTGTACACCAGATGTTCGTTCACCCAAGTTTGAGCTTCCGGCGCAACTGCTGCATAATCTAGTTCCCGCGCCGCCAGAATTACTTGCTGGCTTTCAGTTTCTCCCTTTTTTGCGGTTTTCTTTTTGATTGTGTAGCGATCGATATCCGCATCAGGAAATGTATAATACGGTCTGATTTGCTGTAACTGTCGGTTGGTTTCCAGCAGCGGCCGCTTGTCCCACAGCCGGATGTTGCTAACAGTTAGTTGATTTCTTTCTAAGTCTTCATATGTAAGTTTACCGGCTGGATCGAAAGTTTTGATTTCAATTTTTTTGAGATCAAAAGCTTCTTGAGTAAAGGCAATGCTGCGCTTGATGTACGGCTGTTCTCGCGCTATTTCGTTTGGTCTGACTATAACTTGCTGCACAATTTTTGGCAGCAGCCAACCTCCCAAAACACTCAAAAATATCCACACTAAAATAATCTTTTTAATCAGTTTATTGGGAGTTTTGAATTGCCAAACCTGGTACAGCATCAAAAGTGCGATCGCCCCCGCCAACACGCTCAACAATCCGTAGACGGGCAGCCGCACCGTCACATCAGCGTAATTCGCTCCGTAGGTAACGTCTCCGCGCGAGTACATCAATGCGTAGCGCCCCAGGCAGTACCGGAGTGCGGTGGCTAGCATGAAAGCTGCACCTAAGCCGTACAAATGGCGCTGCTGCGATCGCGAAAACCCCAAAAATATACCTTTACTCAGGCTATCTCCCGACAGCAAATATGTTAAAGCACCAGAGACTAAACCGTACAAAAATACAACTGTCAGCCCTAAGCTTAGCAACTCTAAAATTGGAAAAATAAATACATAAAAGCTAATATTTTGGTTAAAAATAGGGTCGGTTGTATTAAAATCAGTAGGGTGGAAATATTGCAAAACATTTGTCCAGCGACTGACTGCAACAATCCCGATCGCCACACTGAGAAAAAGAGCGATCGCCCGCAGCCAAAAATCCGGCTTAATTGCCACAGCTAACATTGTCCCCAGCAGCAAGCCCAACTGCCACCACCCAGAAAATAGCTGTACCAGCCCTGGCTGGATTGACTCAATTCCTAACTTTACGGGCAGTGGAGGCATATTGCCCCCTATACCGAGATAGGTGAGGCTGTTGGCAGCTAACAGCCCGCAGTGAATTACTGTCAAAGTGGCGATCGAACTCAATCCGAATACCGCCAACAGCAGCCAATAAAAAGTAATTTGAGATTTAGCAACAGGTAATTCGTCGTAATTCTTCCCCGTTTTGTTCGCCCCCAGCGAAGCGAATAGCCCCGCCGCCCCCGGCGATTTGATTTCCTCAGCCGGATGTTGCAGGCGGCGCGCCAAAGCCAAATTTCCCAGCAAAAAGGCAGAAGAAACCGTAATTGCGATCGTCCCCAGCAACCCTTGAGTTGTCAGCTTTAACAGCAAAACCTGAAGATATCCCACTTCCTGAAACCAGAAAATTTCTGCCGCAATGCGAGAGGCTAACTCCAAAACCAGCCACAGCCCTACAAGCAATAAAATTAATTTATAAATTCGCTTAATAGTCATTAGTCATTAGTTGGGAAGAGTCATGAGTCATTAGTCATTAGTTGTTAGTCATTAGTCATTAGTTGTTAGTCATTAAACTTGTTCCCAGGCTCTGCCAGGGAACCGATATCCAGAGGCTCTGCCTAGGCTGTGTACTTTGTGGTATTTTTGAGAACAAAAGTTCATACAGTTTTAGTGTCCCAAC